>NZ_JAKEVJ010000001.1:0-163741 GCF_022398425.1 Shewanella sp. Isolate7
AATTAATTAGATAAGCTTAAAGCTTTCTCGGCTGAATCTCACCGTCAGACACCTATAACAGCACATGTCAGGCCGGAGATCTTTGAGGCTGGCAACAGATTTGATGGAAAGAAGCAGCAAAGATGTGCGCCGCGTCAAAATCACACAAATTTTTAACAAGGCGTTTAAGGTTTATTAAAGGCTTGGGGAATTATCCTAAAGATCCCGGAAAAATAAAACGAGGCTGTTCACATAATGCTAATGCAAGCGCTTCATCGACTTGGGCTTATTTGCTATGCTTGGGCTATATTTTCGAGCCTGACTCAGTCCCTACCTAATAATTACGAACACAGATAATGAATCCCTGGATCCTGGCGACACGCCCACGTACTCTTCCCGCTGCCATTGGCCCTATCTTGGTCGGCAATGCGCTTGCCCTATCACTGACACAATTTAGCTGGCTAATTGCCGCCACCTCCATGTTGTGCGCACTATTGCTGCAGATCGCCGTTAACCTGGCCAACGACTACTTCGATTTTAAGAGTGGCATCGACACCGAGGAGCGACTCGGCCCGGTTCGCGTCACCCAGAGTGGCCTGCTCGACCCGAGCAAGGTGCGCAACGCCATGATCGCCTGCCTGGTGCTGGCGCTATTGGTGGGTTCCTTACTCATCTATCACGGTGGATGGCCCATCGCCATACTCGCCGCCGCCTCGATTTTGGGTGCCCTTGGCTATAGTGGTGGTCCATACCCGCTGGCCTCTCACGGACTGGGCGAAGTGGCCGCCTTTGTCTTCTTCGGCCTGGTAGCCGTGGTCGGCAGCTACTACCTGCAGGCCCACGACACCAGTGTCGCCGCCTGGATACTAGGCAGCGCCATCGGCCTGTTTAATGCCGCCGTGATGCTGGTTAATAACACCCGCGACATCCCCACCGATGCCAAGGCGGGTAAGCGCACCCTGGCGGTCAAGATAGGTGAAGGCCAAGCCAGAGTCCTGTATCAGGCCTTAGTCTATCTGCCATTTGCCCTGATTATTGGCGGTTTCTTACTGGGGCTACTTCCTGGATTGCCCGTCTTGCTCGGCGGCCTTTCACTCATTCTGGCGCGCAAGCTCAACAGCGAGTTTAGTCAAACGACCGGGGCGGCCCTAAACCCATTACTGGGACGTACCGCCAAGCTGACGGTGATCTTTAGCGCGTTGTTCAGCCTGGGATTGGCCCTGGCCTAAGGCGAAGTGAGTAGCACAATCTAAGCTAAGACAACTATAAAAAATGCCAGTATAAAAAATGCCAGCAATTGCTGGCATTTTTATAGCGAGTCGTCACACATTTTAGAGGCTGTATTCGTTGCCGTCTTTGGAGGTGAACTCTTTGCAGTGTTGATCCACCTGCCCAGTCACTAGGCTGGTCCAGGTGCGCTGGCAAGGGCTCTGCTCACTATTGACGATTGTCATCAGCGCCGCCTCGACCTGTACGTCGTCGATACCGGCCAGATCGTGACGTCCCTGCTCGCCGCGGCGATCCAGTGCAATCTCGATATGGAAACCGTTGTTCTTTAGCACCAATGAGCTTGGCTCACACTTATGGCCCGAGAGCGCCACAAATTGCTTGGGCTGTGCCAGGCCGCTCTGGCTGCCGTCGGCGAAGAAGGCCAGCAGCTGCTTGTAGTAGATCACATAGCTACACACATCCTGGTGAGAGCCCTGACTTAGCGGAAAGTACTCATCTAATATCTGCTTGGCATAGGTCAGGCCGTCTTGCTGTGTCTGAGTTGCCAGTGCGTTGTTTCCGTTAATCTGTGTCATAGGCATTACCTGCTTGATGAAGTTATAGATACTCTGGTCTAGTTGCTGTGTCTGTATATTCATCGCCTCATCCCTCTCGCTTGTGATCGCTATTCTAGTACTCGCTAATTTTGACTTGCTGACGACAATTGCCCTACAGCGTCATGTGGCTCTCATTAGGGATGAATGATTCCCCCGATTGCTTAATTTGTAGTCTAGCGACTTTTTTATTACAATTTCACAATAAAAATTTCACAGTGTGAATTTTACAAAATGAAAACCAATAGCAGCTTGATGAGAAAGTCACATTTTCTGGGTACCAAGATACGCAACCTCAGGAAACGTAATAATCTAACCATGGAAGACCTATCGGCCCGCTGTATCAGGGTGGACGCGGATTCGGCGCCCTCGGTTTCCTACCTCTCCATGATAGAACGCGGCAAGCGGGTGCCCAGTGCAGGCATGCTGGCGGTGATCGCCGCCGTGTTCCAGAAAGAGGTCGATTGGTTTCTCGACGATGCCCCCGAGGAGCAGGCTATTACCCCGGTCAAGGGCTCGCGCGGCGGAATAAGCGGTATGGCGCTGGAGCCAAGCTTTCTGTTTTCCAATGAAATTTTACAAATAGCCATCCCTGAGATGCTGTCCCAGACCGGCATCAGTGGTCGGCAATTCGCCCACCTGCTGATCCGTGCCCATCAGGAGCATCATCAGAATCATTTTCCCGATCTCGAGCGCGCCGCCGAAGAGGTGGGGCTGAAACGCATGCCCCTGAGCCTCGAGGATCTGCTGGCCATCGTCCAACGCCTCGGCCTGGTGGTGAAGTGGTTTACCCGAGCCCCCAAGGCGATCCGCGAGGAGGCTGGTGCAGGGAAACAGCACATCATCACCTCCTACTTTGAGCGTCCCAACAAGATCTGCCTCAACCAGCTGCTTAACCAGCATACCCGGCGTCTCAAGTATGATCTGGCGGTTCACATCGGCCACAACGTGCTGCACAACAAAGATGGTTTGAAGAGCATCATGGTGGCCGGGCGCAGCCACGGCACCAGCCTGGTGGATGAGGCCGATAATCGGTCCCAATCGTCGACCGTGGATGCCCAGGATATCCTCCATGCCTGGCGAGACTTTGAGTCCAGCTTCTTCGCCGGCGCCCTGCTCTGCCCTAAGGTGCCCTTCAGACAGCTACTCGACCGCCACGGCTACGAGATAGACGTAGCCAAGTTGGTGGATGTCTCCCCCTCGGTGGCCATGCGCCGCATGACGGCGGTCTCGCCCTACAGTCACTGGCACTACTTCGACGCCTACTCGCCGGGTAAACTCAAGGCGGTGTACCGCGGTAACGGTATCCCCCTGCCCTGGGGCAACATGCGCCAGGTGGAAGATCCCTGCCAACACTGGGCGGTATTTAGGATGATCAACGCCTCGACCCAGGGCTCTTCGGCGCAGATCTCCATCCTAGATGTGGGTAACGAGCCTAAGATCTACTGCTGCGAATCGATTAGGGTGAAAGATCTGGCGGGTAACCCCCACGTGCTCTGCGCCGGTATCGACCTCAACCCGGCCATCCAGGCCCAGGGCGGTGACGCCAACCAGGTAGCTCAGCAGCTCAAGGAGGTCTGTGTCGACAAGGGGGGCTCAGCGCCGCTGCCGAGCAATATCAAGACAGATATCAAACGCGTCGCCAAGATCCTCAACATCAACTGGGTTGAGCGAGGCATCGACAGCGAGGCCAGGCTCATCTGCGCCCGCGGCGCCAGCTGTCCCCGTAAGCCAAGCTGCTACGAGAGCGGCGGCTGTCAGGGCTAAGGAAGGTGCGAATAAGTCCCGTGCTTGCTCTGCGTGTGCTTAAAGTGGATAGATGCTAGGCACAGTTTGCAGCGAATGGCCCTAGTCCTTCGCAAGAACTGTAACGCAGCAAATACCGCTGTAAGCCTCGCCCTGCGGGGCTTTGATAGCAACACCATTTCGGCGTTATTCAACTTCAGCAGGCCTCGGCATGCTCTCAGTTGAATGCCTTGAACTGTCGCTGCTATCAAAGCCAGAGCTGTGCGACGACTTGTTCGCACCTTCCCTAACCGAATCCAGGGCACACTTTGGAGATAAAAAAACCGCTAACGAGTAGCGGTTTTTTATTGTCAGCAGCAATCAGAGCTTCTCTAGGGTGCGATCGCTCTGGCTCCAGTTGAGGTGATATTTCGCCCCCGCTGGCTTATCGATACGCTCGAAGGTATGGGCACCGAAGAAGTCCCGCTGTCCCTGTAGCAGGTTAGCCGGCAGTGTCTCACTGCGGTAGCTGTCGTAATAGGCCAACGCCGAGCCGATACAAGGCACGGGGACGCCACTCATGATGGCTCTTGCCACCGCGTGGCGCCAATCTTGCTGCTTGGCCGACAGGGCTTGGCTAAAGGTCTCCGCCATCAGGAGATTATCCAGGGGTTGACCCACTAGCTGCGCCTGTTGGTAGGCCTGGGTGATCGATTGTAGGAAGGTCGCGCGAATAATACAGCCGGCGCGCCAGATCTTGGCAATTTCGGCAAAATCAAGCTGCCAGCCACGCTCCTGAGCGTTCATCGCCATCAGCTGAAAACCCTGAGCATAGCAGGCGATCTTTGCACAGTAGAGGGCGTTTTCGAGCTCGTCGATAAAGGCGCCGCGCTCATTCTCGCCGAGTTCAAGCGGCTGCGGGCCTGCGAGCAGCAGACTCAGCTGCTGACGTTGATGTTTCTGGGTGCTGACCGCCCTGGCATAGACGGCTTCGGCGATGGTCGGTGCCGGGCAGCCGATCTGTAGGCTGCTGACCGCGGTCCACAGGCCAGTGCCTTTCTGACCCGCCTTGTCCAAGATCATCTCAACCAGAGGCTTGCCCGTAAGCGGGTCCGCCTGAGAAAGCACCTCGGCGCTGATCTCCATCAGGTAGCTGTTGAGGCTCCCCTGATTCCAGCGGGCGAAGATCTCCCCCACCTCGCCGGCGCTAAGCCCCAAGCCATCGCTGAGCAGCTGATAGGCCTCGCAGATCAGCTGCATGTCGGCGTATTCGATGCCGTTATGCACCATCTTCACGTAGTGACCGGCACCAGCAGGACCTATGTAGGTGGTGCAGGGCTCGCCCTCGGTCACTGGGTTTCCCGGCTCCTGACGCTCTATCGGCAGGCCGGTGTCGGGATCCACCTTGGCGGCTATCGCCTCCCAGATGGGCTTGATACGATCCCAGGCCTTGATGTCGCCGCTTGGCATCAAAGAGGGGCCGAAGCGGGCCCCCATCTCACCACCAGAGATGGCGCAGCTGAAGAAGATAAACTTGTCTTGATATTGGGCTTCACGCTCAACCGTATCTGTCCACAGGCTGTTGCCCGTATCCACCACGATATCATCCTGCTCAATACCGGCCTGCAACAGGGCATTACAGACACCATCCACAGGCGCGCCGGCTGGCACCGACAAGACTAAGACACGCGGCTTTGCGAGACTAGATAACATTTCTGAAAGATTGCTACAGCCTTCGATACGCTGTGTATGATTGGCAGGACGCTCTTTCTGCTCCTGTTCCAGTAAGGCATCTATCTTGGCACTATCGAGATCGAAGGCGGCGACGCGGTAGTCGTTATCGGCAATGTTGAGCGCCAGGTTCTTGCCCATGACGCCTAGGCCTATCACGCCTATGTCGAGGAGGTCTGAGTGATTTTGCATGAGATTTTTCCCCATGGGAAACTGAGATTGTCTACACCTATCTTTTATTATAGTCTGGACTATCTGAGTCAAATCATGAGCTTAAATCACTCTATTGCTTCAACTGCGAGCCACATAGTCGATAGGCACGAAATTGGTCGCGATTATACAAAAACTGGTAAGTTAATTACTAGAAAAACTCGGCGATGACTGACCGCCTGACAGAACAGTGTTTCCTTTTAAGCGCAAAGGGCCACAAAGCCCTTATACATTAAGAGGTTCACTCGCGTAGATTAAGATCTTGGGTCAGGGTCAGACAGATCTGCCGCAGCTGTTCGAGCTCGGCATCCGACACACTCACCTTCTCCAGCAAAGTTTGTTTCAACGCCAGGGCATCTTGCTTAAGCGCCTCGCCGGCGGGCGTCACCTGAATCACCTTCTTGCGCTCGTCCCGACTGTCCACCTGGCGCACCACCAAGCCCTTGGCCTCCAGGCGCTTGACGATAGGGGTTAAGGTGCCCAGATCGAGGCGGGTCGCCTGAGAGAGATCGGTCAGGCTAGCCTTGTCCTTTAACCAGAGTGCCTGCATGGTCAGATACTGCGGATAGGTCAGATCGCACTGCTGCAGCAAGGGACGATAGGCCCGCACCAGGGCATTGGCGGCCGTATATAGGGCGAAACAGACATTATCCGACAGGCATTCTCCCCCCTGTTGACAGCTCTCCCCCTCGATGACATCCGTCGTCACTTGCATCATTTGCGTTTCACTCATCTGCTTACTCTTCATTTTACCGGACACTTTTCAAAGCATTTTCAAGGCGTTGCTCATTCGAGCAATCGGTCGCCTCACTTCAGGTCATCTATCTTAACAGAATTGACGCAGGATACGCTGACATCAAAACCCATTACTTTGCGCACAAAGTATTTGCATTGCGATCAATTTATTTGTAGAGTCTAACACAATTAGTTAGCGCGCAAAGCAAAAGAGGACAACTTAATGCAAGCACAAGAGATAATACTGGCCAGCCGCCCTGAAGGCATGCCGACTCAAGCCAACTTCAGCCTGACACAACTTGAGTTACCGCCGCTCAAGCCTGGCGAGTTTTTAGTCAAGAACCTATGGATGTCGGTCGACCCTTATATGCGCGGCCGCATGATAGACAGAGAGAGTTACATCGCCCCGTTCGCGCTGGGTGAAGCATTGGAAGGTGGCGCCATTGGTGAGGTGATTGAATCGAACCATGAAGGCTTTCCCGTGGGCAGCAAGGTGAGCAGCATGAAAGGCTGGCGCAGCCACTATGTTACAGATGGTACGGATCACACCCTGCTACCGGATACGCCCCTGTCAGAATCTCATTTTCTCGGCGTCCTGGGCATGCCGGGCATGACGGCCTGGACAGGCCTTAATCGCATCGCCCAACTCAAAGCCGGTGAGACCCTGTTTGTCTCGGCGGCCTCGGGCGCGGTGGGCAGCGTCGCCTGTCAGCTAGGGCTTCTGATGGGTGCCAAGGTTGTTGCCTCCGTGGGTTCAGATGAAAAAGCCGAGGCGCTCAAGGCGATGGGAATACAGCAGGTGATCAACTACAAGACGACGCCTAACCTGAGCCAGGCACTTAAAGCCGCCGCCCCTCAAGGGGTCGATGTTTACTTCGAAAACGTAGGCGGCGAGCATCTGGCTGCGGCACTGGATAACATGAACGACCATGGCCGTATCGCCGTATGCGGGATGATTGCCCAGTACAACGACACAGCACCGACGCCTGGCCCAAGCAACCTGGCCTACATCATCATGAAGAAGCTGAGAGTGGAAGGCTTTATCGTGTTCGAGCACTGGCAACACTATGGCGAGTTCGCCCAGCAGATGAGTGAGTGGCTGGCCAGCGGCAAGGTCAAAGCCGAGCAGACCATATATGAAGGACTAGAGAATGCTCCCGCGGCCTTCATCGGCCTGTTCGAAGGCAAGAACCGCGGTAAGATGGTGGTCAAGCTGGCTTAAATATCGCCTAGCCTATCGAAAAAACCGGCTCGCTGAGCCGGTTTTTTTTATAACGGGAAAAGCAGCCCTCGTCTAAGCGAGAGTGATAGCCACTACTTTAATTTCAGCAGCCCTATCAAGACACAGATGGCACCGCCAACCATACCCGCCCACGCCTCTATCGGCGTATCGCCACTGACCGCGCGAGAGATCTGCGAACTGGTGGAGTCGTAGATGTTATATCCCCACCAGGCTAAGGCCACGCCTATGACCAATAGCACTATCCCTAAATACTGACTCTTCATTTTCATAGCCTCTTGAAAATAGTTGACCGCCTCAGCATACGACAGCTCAAAGTGCTATATCAATGGCAACGTTACCGGCCCAATCTCCGGTTCTGCCACCGGCCCAGTCACCGGCTTCGCCACCGGCCGAACAAGCGCATGCACCGGCTCCCAACCCGAGCCCTTGACTTACCTAAGTCTGCCCATGGGCCTAATCACTATATTTATCTCTAACTAATAATTAACACTGTGCGGTTCAAGCTGTGCGGCTAACACTGTGCGACTAATACTGTACGGCTAAAACGCCAGTGTGATGCTCTGTCCCGCCGCTAAGGATTGCCACTGGGTCGAGAGCTGTGTGATGCTCGCTAGCATCTGCTCGAACTCATGCTCACTCACCTGAGGGATAACTAGCCCTCGCTGCTCACAGCTCTGCTCCAGCAAATAACTGAAGGCCTCGAAATTAAGCTCCTGAGACCAGTAGAGCGACTGCAATGACTCCACCATAGACTCCGTCTGCCACACCTGGGTCTTATCGGCTACCTGCCGCGACAGCTGATTATGCTCCAGGGTGAAGCTGATATTCGCCCCGGCCTTTAGCTGACCATAGAAGGCACCAGGGATCGCTAAGGTCTTCTCCACCACCTAGTGGATCATGTCATGGGGCGCTATGCCCTGCTCTGGCATCTGCGTCTCGGTGCGACTGGCATCCTGTCGAATGCAAGTTAGCCTGCCGTAGCGTCCATCTCCCTTGGTAAAAACGACTTGCATAGTTTAACTCCTTCTCCTTAATCCCTTACTCCTTGCTCTGGGCTCTGGGCTCTGGGCTCTGTGCTCTGTGCTCTGGGAACTGAGTTCTGAGCACTGTCCGCTTCAAGCCGAGCCTTTGGCTCCTCACCCACAGAGATGAGCCGACCATCTGGGCCGAATCGGCGCCACACGCCTACCTTCTCGCCATCTTGGTATTGTCCTTCCACTGCAAGCTTGCCACCGCGGTGATACTCGCGGTAGCTGCCATCTAACTGGTTGTCGCGGTAGTTCTTTACTTGCTCTGGGCTGTTATCATCATAGAAGCGTGTCCAGGTCCCCACCTTATTACCCGAGTCATAATATTCGATGCACTCCTTGGCACCATTTTGATAGAACTCGGTCACCTCTCCGTGCAGCTTTCCGGCCTTGAAGTGAGCTATCCCCTTCAAGATATCGGTGTCCTGAAAATAGGAGCGCCACTCGCCCTCTTCCTTATCCTTCACCATAGGGCCCTCGATCACCACCTTGCCGAAGCTATATTGCTGCCACAGGCCGTCACGCAGATCGTCCACATAGTGGATGCGGTTGCGCAGCCTGTCTGGATCCCAATAACTGGTGCTCCAGCCGTTGCGCTTGCCCTGGCGATACTCGATAGACTTAGACAGCAGGCCTCCTTCGAAGCCATAGTGCGCTTCTGTCCTCTCTTTCAGTCCATTGTGATAAGGGATGGTCTTATTCAGGGTGCCATCCTCCAGATAGACCCGGGTCACCCCCTCTAACTGGCCGTCGACATAAGGCTCGACCACTTCGATGGCGCCAGTTTCATAGAAGCTCACCAGCTCGCCATTAAGTTTGCCCTGATGCAGGGTGGCTTGTTGCTTCAGCCACCCCTCGTCGGCGAAATACTTCGCCTTACCGCTATAGGGCTCGGCCTCGTCGCGCAGGTGAAAGCGACCGTTCACCTTCTCTAATGCGTCTAACTCGACATAGTCCTTGGTCAGCTCACTCGCCACCTGGTAGCCCAGACCCACCAGCAAGCGCTTAGGTTTCATCATCCTTTTTCTCCAACTCCCTGACCCCAAAAGTAGTCCTTTTTCCTCTGTCATTTCGCTCTATTAGGCAGGCCGCAGCCATTCATAAAATAAAAGCTATAATTTACAGCTAATTGATCATCAGACAGCCAAGAATGCCGCTATAGTTAATAGATATTGGTCTTTTGGCAAGTACTTTATGGGGAAGCTTATGAATATTAGAGACTTGAGTGTGGTCAAGAAGATATGGGCAAGTTATCTGGCCGTGTTTATCGTCTTCATCCTGGTTGCCATGTTATTGATGTTAAGTCTATCGACATTGAATCAGAACATTCGCACCTTGACCGATAAGAGTCTGCCCTCGGTCGCCATTCTCAAGGGGATCCAGGTGGACATTACCAAGGTCCGCAAAGATGAGTTCTCCCTGCTTCCCAACAGCGACAACCCTAAGATAGGTCAGTGGCTGCAGGATCTGGACAGATGGCGCGCCGATGTTCAGGCGGGCATTTCCGCCTATGAAGCCCTGGAGCTCAACGCCAAAGAAAGGCAATCCTTTAAGGTATTCAAAGACACCTGGAATCAGTACATACAGGAGACCAGCGCCTATAACGGCCTGCTCAATCAGGGAGATGCCGACAAGGCCAATCAGGTGGTGCTGGCGAGTTTCGGCACCTACTCCAAGGCGCTGAGCAGCCTGGACGACACCCTGGGACTCAACGACGAACTGGTCAAGCAAATAGGCATAAATGTGCACGACGAGGCGCTATCGACCCAATACAGCGCCGGCATTGGCGCGCTAGTGATCATCATAGTGATCGCCCTCGCCTCTACCCTGTTATCACGCGCCATCTGCCGTCCCATCGACCGGGCGCTGGCCTTTGCCGCCAATATCGCCAAGGGACAACTCACCAACGCCATCGACGAGGAGGCCCTGACTCAGGATGAGCTAGGCACCCTGCTGCGCGAGCTCGTCACCATGCAGGCAAATCTGCACGCCCTGGTCTCAGAGATCAACGACTCCACCATACAGTTAACCGCCGCCGTCGAAGAGGTGAGCGCCATCTCGGCGCAGAACGCCTCCAGCATGCAGAATCAGCAGCTGGAACTGAGCTCGGTCGCCTCGGCCATGACCCAGATGCAGGCCGCCGTGGGTGAAGTGGCGCAAAACACCGAAAACGGTGCCACCTCGGCCTATTCGGCCACAGAGATCGCCAAACAAGGCACAGAGACGCTTGCGCAGACCATTGCGGTGATCGAGCGTGTCTCCCAGACAATTCAAGAGTCGGACCTGTTGGCTCACGAGTTAGAATCCAGCTCCAACAACATCAACATGGTGGTGGATGTGATCCGTGGCATTGCCGAGCAGACCAACCTGCTGGCCCTCAACGCCGCCATCGAGGCGGCCCGCGCCGGCGAGCAGGGTCGCGGCTTCGCCGTGGTGGCCGACGAGGTGAGATCCCTGGCGCAGCGCACCCAGGACTCTACCGCCCAGATCGTCGACATCGTTAACCAGTTGCAGGAAAACAGCAGCAAGATAGGTCACTCGAGTCAGGAGTGCCAAACCGGCATCGCCCAGTGTGTCGAGCAGGTGAATGCGGCGGGGAGTCAGATAGGCGAGATAGAACATTCGGTGGAAAATATCGCCCAGATGAGCACCCAGATCGCCACAGCCTGCAGCGAGCAAAATGCGGTCTCCGAGGAGCTAAATCGCAGCGTGGATCATATCAATAATGTCTCTACCGAGATGACCGAAGCCTCGTCACAGACCGCCATCGCCTGTCAGGAGATAAGTAATCTGGCCCACAACCTCAAGGCCAGAATAGAGACCTTCAAGCTTTAAGGTGACCAAAAAAACAAAAAGGGCCAGAGGGCCCTTTTTTAATAGCAAGCAAAAGCGATACTAGACGTGGGCGTCGGCATACCCCATGCGGGTCAGGGCGTTACGCACCAGCTCGAGGGTGTAAGGATCTTCGATCGTCGCCGGCATCTTGAAGCTCTGGTTATCGGCAATCTTACGCATGGTGCCGCGCAAGATCTTACCCGAGCGCGTCTTAGGCAACTTAGGCACGGCGCTCACCAGCTTAAAGGCCGCCACTGGGCCAATCTGCTCACGCACCAGGGCGATAAGCTCCTTGTAGAGCTGCTCGTCGCTGAGATCGCAACCTTTCTTGAGCACCACCAGACCCAGCGGCACCTGCCCCTTGAGCTTATCGTCGACACCAATCACCGCCGCCTCGGCCACCGCCTCATGCTGACACAGCACCTCTTCGAAGCGTCCGGTCGATAAACGGTGACCGGCCACATTAATGATGTCATCGATGCGGCTCATGATATAAAGATAACCCTCTTCATCCATGTAGCCGGCATCGCCTGTGAGGTAATAACCCGGATACATGGAGAGGTAGCTCTCTTTATAACGCCCCTCGTTCTGCCACAGGGTCGCGAGCGTGCCGGGCGGCAGTGGCAGCTTGATCACCACGTTACCCGACTGATCCGGCGCGACACTATCGCCCATCTCATCGAGTACCTGCACGTCATAGCCGGGTACCGCCTTGGCAGGCGAGCCCGCCTTGACCGGCACGGGCGCCGTGCCCATCAGGTTAGCGGCCACCGGCCAGCCGGTTTCTGTCTGCCACCAGTGGTCGATCACCGGCTTATTCAGCTGCTGTTCGGCCCAGTGCAGGGTATCGGGATCGCAGCGCTCACCGGCGAGAAACAAGGTGCCCAGACAGCTAAGATCCACATCCTTCAGGTAGCCACCTTCGGGATCGTCACGTTTGATGGCGCGGATCGCCGTCGGCGCGGTGAAGAAGCTCTTCACCCCATATTTGGCTATGGTACGCCAGAAGATGCCGGGATCTGGCGTGCCCACCGGCTTGCCCTCGAACAGCACAGTTGTTGCACCCACCAATAAGGGGCCGTAGACGATGTAGGAGTGACCAACCACCCAGCCCACATCCGAGGCGGCCCAGAACACGTCGCCGACATCGATATCATAGATATGCTTCATCGACCAGGCGAGGGCCACGGCGTGGCCGCCGTTGTCGCGCACCACGCCTTTGGGCTGACCCGTGGTACCCGAGGTATAGAGAATATAGAGAGGATCGGTCGCCTCGACCTTCTGGCAATCGATATTCGGCGCATCGGCCATCGCGCTCTGCCAGTCGACGTCGCGGCCATCGAGCAGCTCGGCCTGCAGCTGAGGACGGTTGAGGATCACGCACTGATCCACCTTGTGAGCGGCCTGCTCGAGCGCATCATCCAGCAGCGGCTTGTAGGCCACCACGCCAGAGGGCTCTACGCCGCAGGAGGCGGAGAGGATCATCTTAGGCTTGGCATCGTCGATGCGGGTCGTCAGTTCGTTGGCGGCAAAGCCACCGAACACCACGGAGTGAATCGCCCCCAGACGCGCACAGGCCAGCATGGCATAGGCGGTCTCTGGCACCATAGGCATATAGATAATCACCCTATCGCCTTTTACCACCCCCTGGCTGGCCATGTAGCCCGCCAGTCGGCTCACCTGGGCCTGCAGCTCGTTGTAGGTGATCCCATATTCGGTGCCCGTTATCGGGCTCACATATTGAATCGCCACCTGATCGCCGCGCCCCGCTTCGACATGTCTGTCAACCGCGTTGTAACAGGTATTGAGCTGACCGCCGCTGAACCAGCGATACATAGGTGCCTGACTGTCATCGAGTACCCGCTCAAACGGCTTGTCCCAGGTTAAGGCCCCGGCGGCCTCGCCCCAGAAGGCATTGGGATTATCGATAGATTCCTGGTGTAACTGATTATGCAAATCCTTCATGTGATCTTCTCCGAATGACATGCGCCCGCCACTCACGGTCGACATATCGGCTTCCCCTTCCAAACGATTTGGCTTATGCGCCATAGATCACATTATGGAGGCAAGTGACACTTTTCCCATTAGACCTTTGCCTAAGGAAGGTGCGAACAAGTCCCCTGTGTGCTCTGCGTCGCCTTACAGGCCTGAATGCAAGGCGTGGTTCGCGGCAAATGGCCTAAGTCCTTTGCAAGAAGCACAACACAGCAGTCTGGCCTGTAAACTACGCCCTTCGGGGCTTTCACAGCAACTGGCTCTCTGCGTTATCTGACTTTGCCAGGCCCCGGCATGCCTTCAGTCAGACGCCTTGAACGCCAATCGCTGTGAAAGCCAGAGTGCCACGAGGACTTATTCGCAACTTCCCTTACCTCACCCCAACCCAGGGCTGGTGGTTACTTAACCACTTGTTGCTGAGATTTTTACAGCCAAACACACCGATCAGACCACCTAAAATCTTTACCTTTACGTAAACTTCATATATCGTGCTAGAAAAGTTAATCAATATGGTATTTTTTCGATGAGCGACAAACACAGTCCACAGACCACCTACTCCATCAGCGACCTGTCTAAGGAGTTCGA
Organism: Shewanella sp. Isolate7; assembly: GCF_022398425.1. NCBI lineage: Bacteria > Pseudomonadati > Pseudomonadota > Gammaproteobacteria > Alteromonadales > Shewanellaceae > Shewanella > Shewanella sp. Isolate7. The sequence continues at coordinate 13,890 of NZ_JAKEVJ010000001.1, forward strand.
TATTACCACACGTAGTATCCGCTTCTACGAAGATCAGGGGCTGCTCAAACCCAAGCGCCGTGGGCAAACCCGCATCTATGGCCTGAAAGATCGCGTGCGCCTCAAGCTGATCTTACGGGGTAAGCGTCTGGGCTTCTCGCTCGCCGAAACCCGCCGCTTATTTGAGCTCTACGATGCCGACAAGAACAGCAGCACTCAGCTACATACCATGCTGGAGTTGGTGGAAGAGAAAAAATCGGCCCTGCAGCAGCAGATGGACGACATCAAGGTGGTCTTGATGGAGCTAAACTCTGCCGAGCAGCAGTGCCGCGCCGCACTGGAGCAGCAACAGAGCACCTAGGGCACAGCAAGCACCATATCGAATTAACACAGCAACAAATTAGACACAAGCCAGGCTAGGAAGCCTGACTAAAAAAAATTATAAAAGCATAAGACCTGTAGGATAAAACCATGACTCAACTCTACTCTTCTCTCAACTTCGGCCTCGGTGAGGATGTCGACATGCTGCGTGATGCAGTGCGTAGCTTCGCCGCCAATGAAATCGCTCCTATCGCCGCCAAGGTGGATCAGGAAAACGCCTTCCCTAACGAGCTATGGCCCGTACTGGGCGAAATGGGTCTACTTGGGGTCACCGTCCCCGAAGAGTTTGGCGGCGCCGACATGGGCTACCTGGCCCACGTAGTCGCCATGGAGGAGATCTCTCGCGCATCGGCCTCTATCGGCCTGAGTTATGGTGCCCACTCAAACCTGTGTGTTAACCAAATCAATCGTAACGGTAATAGCGAACAGAAGGCCAAGTACCTGCCTAAGCTGGTGAGCGGCGAGCATATCGGCGCCCTGGCGATGAGTGAGCCTAACGCGGGTTCGGACGTTGTCTCCATGAAGCTGAGCGCCCGCAAAGAGGGTGACCGTTATATCCTCAACGGCAACAAGATGTGGATCACCAACGGCCCGGACGCCGACACCTATGTGATCTACGCCAAGACAGACATGGACAAGGGTCCACACGGCATCACCGCCTTCATCGTCGAGCGCGGTTTCAAGGGCTTCAGCCAGGCACAGAAGCTGGATAAGCTGGGCATGCGCGGCTCTAACACCTGTGAGCTGGTGTTCGAAGACTGCGAGGTGCCAGAAGAGAACATCCTCGGCGGCCTCAACAACGGCGTTAAGGTATTGATGAGCGGCCTAGATTACGAGCGCGTGGTGCTCTCTGGCGGCCCGCTGGGGATCATGACCGCCTGTATGGATATCGTGGTGCCTTACATTCACGAGCGTGAACAGTTTGGCAAGTCTATCGGTCAGTTCCAGCTGGTACAGGGCAAGCTTGCCGACATGTATACCGGCATGAACGCCGCCAAGTCTTACGTCTATAACGTGGCCAAGTCATGCGATCGCGGCGAGACCACACGTAAAGACGCCGCCGGCGCCATCCTCTACAGCGCCGAGCTAGCCACTAAGATGGCGCTGGATGCCATCCAGCTGCTGGGCGGCAACGGCTATGTTAACGAATACGCCACCGGACGCCTGCTGCGCGATGCCAAGCTCTACGAGATTGGCGCCGGCACCTCAGAGATCCGTCGCATGCTGATCGGCCGCGAGCTGTTCAACGAGTCGAAATAGTCGAATGCGTAAAACGGGCCGGAGCCAATCCGGCCCAGGGCGGGCAATCGCCGCTTCCCGTTCAACACAGTCTTAAAAGGAACCAAGCCGTGACGCAACTGAGCAGTCAAATCAATCCCCGCAGCGACGAGTTTAAGGCCAAGCACCAGCAGATGAGCCAGGTGGTCGCCGATCTCAAATTAAAACTGTCTGAAATCGAACAGGGCGGCGGCCCCGTCGCCATGGAGCGCCACCTCTCCCGTGGCAAGCTGTCGCCACGTCAGCGTGTCGAAAAGCTACTGGATCCCGGCTCGCCGTTTCTGGAAATTGCCCAATTTGCCGCCTACCAGGTCTATGACGACGTAGTCCCCGCTGCGGGCATCATCGCCGGTATCGGCCGCGTCAGCGGCGTCGAGTGCATGATCATCGCCAACGACGCCACGGTAAAGGGCGGCACCTATTACCCGCTGACGGTGAAGAAACACCTTAGGGCCCAGGAGATCGCCGAGCGCTGTCACCTGCCCTGCATCTATCTGGTGGACTCGGGCGGGGCTAACCTGCCGCGCCAGGATGAGGTCTTCCCCGACAGAGACCATTTCGGTCGCATCTTCTATAACCAGGCCAAGATGTCTTCAAAGGGCATCCCACAGATAGCTGTGGTGATGGGCCTGTGTACTGCGGGCGGCGCCTATGTACCCGCCATGGCCGATGAATCGATCATCGTCAAGGAACAAGGCACCATCTTCCTCGCCGGCCCACCATTGGTGAAAGCCGCCACGGGCGAAGAGGTCTCGGCCGAAGAGCTGGGCGGCGCCGAGGTGCACACCAAGATCTCTGGCGTGGCCGACCATATGGCTCAAAACGATGAACACGCGCTGGAATTGGCACGTAAGTCGGTCACTCGCCTCAACCATAACAAGCAGATCGCCAGCCTGCTGAGCCCGGCGAAACCGCCTAAGTTCGATATCAACGAGCTCTACGGCATCGTAGGTACCGACCTTAAGAAGCCATTCGATGTCAAAGAAGTGATCGCTCGTATCGTCGATGACTCAGACTTCGACGAATTTAAGGCCAACTATGGTGCCACCCTGGTATGTGGCTTCGCCCGCATCCACGGCTACCCAGTTGGCATCGTCGCCAACAACGGCATCCTCTTCTCCGAGTCGGCGCAGAAAGGCGCCCACTTCATCGAGCTCTGCTGCCAGCGCAAGATCCCGCTGCTGTTTTTGCAAAACATTACCGGCTTCATGGTGGGTAAAAAGTATGAGCACGAAGGGATCGCCAAGCATGGCGCCAAGATGGTGACCGCCGTCTCCTGTGCCACTGTGCCTAAATTCACCGTCATCATAGGCGGCTCTTACGGCGCCGGTAACTACGGCATGTGTGGCCGAGCCTTCGAACCCACCATGATGTGGATGTGGCCTAACGCCCGCATCTCTGTGATGGGCGGCGAACAGGCAGCCGGCGTACTGGCAACCGTGCGCCGCGACGGCTTGGCCCGCAAAGGGGTGGAATGGCCCGCCGAAGAGGAAGCCGCCTTCCGCGCCCCTATCGTGGCTCAGTATGACAAGGAGGGACATCCTTATCATGCCAGCGCGCGTCTATGGGACGATGGCATTATCGATCCGGCCCAGACCCGCGACGTAGTCGGCCTGGCCCTCTCTGCGGCGCTCAATGCGCCAATTGAAGAGACTAAGTTTGGCGTGTTCCGCATGTAATGCGCCGCTCAGTCAGCAATCGATAACGCAGAGGCAAGGAAGGAAACCCATGACAAGCCAAACAATTGCACAAGAATTTGAATACTTAAGCTGCTCCCTAAACGATGGAGTCGGCGAGATGGTGCTTGACCGCGCCGACAAACACAACGCCTTCGACGAGGTGATGATAAGTGAGATGATCGCCGCGCTCGACCTATTCGCAAGCGACGACAGCTGTCAGCTGCTGGTGCTTAAGGCCAACGGGCGTAACTTCAGCGCCGGCGCGGATCTCAACTGGATGCGCAAGCAGGCCAAGATGGACTTCGAGCAAAACCTGAATGACGCCAACGAGCTGGCGACCCTGATGCACAAGCTCGACAAGTTCCCCAAGCCGACGCTGGCATTGGTACAAGGAGCGGCCTTCGGCGGCGCCCTGGGGCTTATCTGCGCCAGCGACATCGCCATCGCCGATAGCCGCGCCAGCTTCTGCCTCAGTGAGGTCAAGCTCGGGCTGATCCCCGCGGTGATCAGCCCCTATGTGGTACGCGCCATGGGCCAGCGCGCCTCGCGCCGCTACATGCTGACCGCAGAGCGCTTCGACGCCCAAACGGCGCTCAAGCTCAATGTGATCCATGAGATTAACGATGAACTCGATAGCGCCAGCGCGCCCATCATCAAGGCGCTCAAGGGCAACAGCCCTCAGGGCATGGCCTGGGTCAAGACCCTGCTGTCACGCCTGGAAGATGGTGTGATTGACCAGGAGGCACTGGCCTACACCAGCGAGCGCATCGCCCGCATCCGCGTCTCAGACGAGGGCCAGGAGGGGCTTAACGCCTTCTTCGAGAAGAGAAGCCCAAGGTGGAACGCCTAATGAACACAGAGATCATCTTAGACCCTATTGCCCTACCAGTTCGGGGAGCTCGCTAACATGTTTACCAAATTACTGATCGCCAACCGCGGCGAAATCGCCTGCAGAATCATCAAGACCGCACAGGTCATGGGCATCAAAACTGTCGCCCTCTATTCGGACGCCGACAAGGACGCCCGCCATGTGGCCATGGCCGACGAGTCCTTCTACCTGGGCGGCAGCGCCCCGAGCGAGTCTTACCTCAAGGGCGAATTGATCCTTGAGATCGCCAAGCGCAGCGGCGCCCAGGCGATCCACCCTGGCTACGGCTTCCTGTCGGAAAATGCCGACTTCGCCCGTCAGTGTGAACAGGCGGGTATCGCCTTCGTCGGCCCAAGCGCCGATGCCATCGACGCCATGGGCAGCAAGAGCGCCGCCAAGATCATCATGGAGAAGGCCAATGTGCCCCTGGTACCCGGCTATCACGGCGATGACCAGAGCGACGAGGTGCTGCTCAAGGCCTCGAAAGAGATAGGCTTCCCTCAGCTGATCAAAGCTGCCTACGGCGGTGGTGGTAAGGGGATGCGTATCGTCGAGTCGGAAGCCGAAGCCCTAGACGCCATCAACTCGGCGCGCCGCGAGGCGGCCTCATCTTTTGGCAACGACAAGCTGCTGATCGAGCGCTACCTGAGACAGCCCCGTCACGTCGAGGTGCAGGTATTTGCCGATACCCAGGGCAACTGCATCTATCTGTCGGATCGCGACTGCTCGATTCAGCGTCGTCACCAGAAGGTGGTCGAAGAGGCACCGGCGCCGGGTCTGTCCGACAGCCTGCGCCGCGCCATGGGTGAAGCCGCCGTCGCCGCCGCCAAGGCAATCGACTATGTGGGCGCGGGTACCGTGGAGTTTCTGCTCGACACCCATGCCAGCGACGAGACCGACTGCTTCTACTTCATGGAGATGAACACGCGTCTGCAGGTAGAGCACCCCGTCACCGAGATGGTGACCGGCCAAGACTTGGTTAAATGGCAGCTGATGGTCGCCGGCGGCAGCGAGCTGCCACTGCGCCAGGAAGATGTGCGCATTCACGGCCACTCCTTCGAGGTGCGTATCTACGCCGAAGATCCGCAAAACGAATTTCTGCCCGCCAGCGGCAAGCTCAACTTCCTGCGCGAACCCGAACAGAACCGTTATGTGCGCATCGATTCAGGCATCCGCGAAAACGATGTGATCAGCAACTTCTACGACCCTATGATCGCCAAGCTGATCGTCTGGGACGAGTCGCGTCCCCGCGCCCTGCAGCGCCTGGTGCACGCCCTAGAGTCTTATCAGATCAGCGGCCTGAAACACAACATAGAGTTCCTGGCCAACATCGCCGAACATCAGGCCTTCGCCCAGGCCGATTTCAGCACAGACTTTATCGAGCGTTATGGCGACACCCTAATTGGTGCCAACCTAGATGGCGACAACTCCAGCGAGCAAAATGGCGCCCTGGCCTTCGCCGCGCTCTATCATCTGTGTGCCCAGAAGGAGCAGGCCAAGCTCACCGCGACCAACAGCCACGACCCTTACTCGCCTTGGGGCCAGGTCAGCGGCTTCAGACTCAACCGCAGCGGCGTACATCAGCTCTCTCTGCTGGATGACCAGCATGAGATCCAACACCTGACCCTGAGCCAAGTGGGCGATTGCTATTACTTAAGCCTCAACGAGCAGCAACTGACCCTGAGCGGTGAGCTAAAGCAAGATCTGCTGCACGCCGAGATCAATGGCCACAAGAGCAAGATCCCCGTCAGCCGTGAAGGCGACAACTTCACCCTCTTCCTGCCAAGCGGCAGCTATCACTTCCGCGCCCTGCAGACAGAGGTAGTGGAAGATCAGGCCAGCAGCGAAGATAAGCTCAAGGCGCCGATGAACGGCACCATAGTGACTCACCTGGTCGAGGTGGGCGATGAGGTCGAGGCGGGACAGGGGCTGATGGTGATGGAAGCGATGAAGATGGAATACACCATCGAAGCACCGTTTGATGGCAAGGTTGCCGCCTTCTTCTTCCAGCCGGGTGAGCTGGTGAGCGACGGCGCCCTGCTGCTGAACGTTACCCCTAACGAGGACGCCTAACCATGAGCAAGACTTATCCAAGCCGGGTCAGCATCTTCGAGGTCGGCGCCCGCGACGGCCTGCAGAACGAGAAGGCGGTCACCACCGCCGATAAGCTGACCCTGATCGACCAGCTCGGCGAGGCGGGCCTGACCCGCATCGAGGCCGGAAGCTTCGTCTCCCCAAAGTGGGTGCCGCAGATGGCCGACTCGGGCGAGATCTTCCGCCAGCTGAGCAAACGCCCGGGCGTGATCTACAGCGCATTGACACCGAATCTCAAGGGACTGGAACTTGCCCTTGACGCCGGCGCGGACGAGGTAGCCATCTTCGGCGCCGCCTCGCAGAGCTTTAGCCAGCGCAACATCAACTGCTCTATCGAGGAGTCGATCGAACGCTTCATCCCTGTGATGGAGGCGGCTCAGGCGAAACAGATCCCCGTACGCGGCTATGTCTCTTGTGTGCTGGGCTGTCCCTACGAGGGCGAGATCAAGGTCGAGGAAGTGGCTCGCGTGGCAGATATCCTTTACAAAATGGGCTGCTACGAGATCTCACTGGGTGACACCATAGGCGTTGGCACCCCCTTAAATGCCCGTAGAATGGTGGAAGCCGTGGCGCAAAAGGTGCCAGTGGAGAAACTGGCGCTACACTTTCATGACACCTATGGTCAGGCGCTCGCCAATATTCTTGCCTGTCTGGAAACCGGCGTCAGCGTCATCGACAGCTCGGTGGCCGGCCTGGGTGGCTGCCCCTACGCCAAGGGGGCCTCGGGCAACCTGGCCACCGAAGACCTGGTCTACATGCTCCACGGCATGGGGATAGAGACAGGCATAGATCTCGACGCCCTGATCAAGGCGGGTAACATCATCAGCCAGGCGCTGGGCAGAGTCAGCGGTGCCAAGGTTGCACGCGCGCTAACAGAATAACAGGGGCTGGGCTCAGGCCCGGCTCACGCTCAAAGGAGATAATGATAATGGCAGGACTCAATAAGCTGGTCGGCAGCTATGAAGAAGCATTGGAAGGTCTGACTGACAACATGACCGTCATGGTCGGCGGTTTCGGCCTCTGCGGCATCCCAGAAGGCTTAATTGCCCAGATGGTTAAGAGTGGTGCCAAGGGACTCACCGCCATCTCGAACAACGCCGGGGTCGACGATTTTGGCCTGGGGCTGCTGCTCAAGAGCCGTCAGATCAGCACCATGATCGCCTCTTATGTGGGCGAGAATGCCACCTTCGAGCAGCAGATGCTCTCGGGTGAGCTCAACGTGATCCTCACCCCTCAAGGCACGCTGGCCGAGAAGATCCGCGCCGGCGGCGCCGGTATCCCCGCCTTCTTCACCGCAACCGGTTACGGTACCCCGGTAGCCGAAGGCAAGGAGACACGTGAGATCGATGGTCGTCACTATGTGCTAGAGCCCGCGCTGACCGCAGACTTCGCCCTGGTTCGCGCCTGGAAGGCCGATACCATGGGCAACCTGGTTTTCCGTAAGACGGCCGCCAACTTCAACCCTATGATGGCCACGGCCGGTAAGATCACTGTGGTAGAAGCCGAGCATATCGTCGAGCCGGGCGAGCTAGACCCAGACCATATCCATACCCCAGGCATCTATGTGGATCGCCTGATCCAAGGTACGTTCGAGAAGCGTATCGAGCAGCGCACCGTCAAGAGCAAATAGGGAGGAGACACCATGGCTTTATCGAGAGAACAACTGGCACAGCGTGTTTCCCAGGAGCTACAGGATGGTTTTTATGTCAACCTAGGCATAGGCATCCCCACCCTGGTGGCCAACTATATTCCCGAAGGCATGCAGGTGATGCTGCAGTCTGAAAACGGCCTGCTGGGCATGGGCGAGTTCCCCACAGAAGAGACCATAGACGCGGATCTCATCAACGCGGGTAAGCAGACGGTCACCGCAGTGCCAGGCGCCTCTTTCTTCTCCTCGGCCGAGAGCTTCGCCATGATCCGTGGTGGTCATGTGGATCTCACCGTGCTGGGCGCTTTCGAGGTCGATGTAGAGGGCTCTATCGCCTCCTGGATGATCCCAGGCAAGCTGATCAAAGGCATGGGCGGCGCCATGGATCTGGTGGCCGGTGCCGACAATATTATCGTCACCATGATGCACGCCGATAAACACGGCAACTCTAAGCTGCTGCCTAAGTGTGAGCTGCCACTCACCGGCTATGGCTGCATCAAGCGCGTACTGACCGACCTTGCCTTCCTGGAGATCAAAGACGGCGCCTTCCACCTGCTGGAGCGCGCACCAGGCGTGAGCGTCGAGGAGATCATCGAGAAGACGGCCGGCAAGCTGGTCGTGCCCGAGCATGTTCCCGAGATGCAGTTCTAATTGCACTCGCTAACATGAAAAGCCCGGACAGATGTCTGGGCTTTTTTATATGGCTCTCTTGTATGGCTTTTCGTATAACTTTTTGTATGGCTTTTGGGTATAGCGCTTTTGTATGCGCTTAGGCGTTGGCGCGATGTACCGCCTGACGCCAGAACTGCCGCGCCAACTGCCGCGATTCCATCGACTTGAGCGAGCTGCGCTCACCCAGCTGTCTGTCGGCCTGGGACTGGGCAAAGCCCTCGCTGGCCAGCTCGCTAATCGCCTGCAGCGAGTCGCTGATATCCACCGCCGCCAGCCCCTGCTCCTGCATGGAGTTGGCGCTCAACTCTGCCATCTGATTGATCTTATCGATACGGGTCACCAGCTCGGCAAATACCGCCTCGGCCTGCTTAACCAACTGCACCGCCTGGGTAGCCTGACGCTGACCAGCGCTCAGGGTATGGGCCGCATTGGCGGTGCTCTGCTGGAACTTGGCGATGATGGCATCGATTTGGCTGGTCGAGTCGGCGGTGCGCGCCGATAGCTGGCGCACCTCGTCGGCCACCACGGCAAAGCCCCGGCCAGACTCGCCGGCCCGCGCCGCCTCGATGGCGGCATTGAGCGCCAGCAGGTTGGTCTGCTCGGCAATCTTGGTGATCACCTCAAGCACCTGATTAATTGCCACGCTGTCATGTTCAATTTCACTCACCACCTGGGCAAAGTTACCTACCTCGCCATGTAACTCGTCTATGCTGGCCACCACGGCATCGAGCTGCTCATAGCCCTGCTGCACCGCCGCCTGACTGGCCTCGACATCGACTGACACCTGCTTGATCTGCTGACCCAGCTCATTGAAGCTGGCGGTCAACTCCTCGACCGCCGCCGCGGCCTGGGCCGTCTGCTGATTCTGACCATCGGCGCGATCGGCGGTGGCCGTGATAGAGCTCAGCAAGGTATCACTGTCCCTGGCGATAGTGGTCGAGGCATCTGTCATGCGCCCTACCACCCCGGCGATCTCCGCGGTGGTGAACTCCATGGCAAACTGAATATTCCCCAGCTCATCCCGCCGCCCGGCATAGATATGTCTGGCCACAGGGTCTGACACTATGGACAGCGCATGCTGGTTGAGGGCGCGCAGCGGCACCAACATAGCGCGCATGCCAAAGACCAACAAGGGGGCGCAAAGCAGCGCCAGCCAGGGGGAGATGTTGCTTAGCCCAATGGCCAGCAACAGACAAACGAGAGCGAACAGGGTCAGCTTAGCGCCATAGCTGAACTTGGCATCAACGATCTCGCTGCGCTGCTCGGCCCTGTTTAGGCTCTGATAGATGTCGCTGGCGCGCGCAACCTGCTCCTGACTGGCCCGGCGGCGCACGGACTGATACTCCTTGATCTGACCGTTCTCCAGCACGGGCGCCACATAGGCGTTGACCCAGTAATAGGAGCCATCTTTACAGCGATTCTTGACGACGCCCAACCAGGGTTGCTTATCGGTCAGTCGCTGCCACAACATGGCAAAGGCGGCTTTTGGCATGTCTGGATGACGCACTATGTTGTGGGGCTGACTGAGTAACTCCTCTTCGGAGAATCCACAGATACGACAGAAATCCTCGTTGGCATAGCCTATGTTGCCCTTGAGGTCTGTGGTGGACAGCAGGATATCATCGTCGGTCAGCGCAACCTCATTGTCTATCACGGGTTGATTATTTCGCATTGCATTTTAGTTAGTTACCCAAACGGTGACTGAATTTTGACGCCTGACAAATTTTCATCAATTGATCTAACGCAATGTATCTGTATCAAGTAGGTTACAGCTGTTGAAATTATGAGGCAGATCTCATAGGCAAGCATTATTCTGTTGCTAATTAAGTCGTTATCAATAAAGATTATTTACACCTAATCAGTTGAATTTATAGCCAGAAAATCCCTTGCTACAGCTTTTGTTTGCAAAACCTGCCTAATCCACACTATTATCATGGATTTTAAGAACGATGCGCCTGCCAGGGTGGCCCATAGCGCACTCGCCGCCGAAGCTCCAAAGACAACTAAAATAAAAACCTAAGAGTGAAATGATGAAACTAGCAGGCCACCTAAACTGATGCCCTACTTTGCCACCTACAAGAACGTACCCCTTGCCGCGCTACTGCTCTGTTTGAGTCTTCCTGCGCTGGCAAAGCATACCCCAGAGGTGCGTTGCGGCGTGGCGACCGGGTTTCCCCCCTATCAGTTTTCCATCGATGGTGAAACCACTGGGTTCGATGCCGACGTAGCCAGGCTGATCTTTCAGCGGCTCGGCAAGGCGTTTCAGTTTAGGCAGGAGTCTTGGGATCTGGTCTTCAATGAACTCAGGTTTGGTGACATAGAGGTGATTGCCGGCATGGAAGTCAACGACCTCAGAACCAAGTTTTTCGATTTTACCCGGCCCTACTACTACCGATATGACGTGATCTTCATTCTCGAAGACAACCAGCAGATCGCTAAACTGGAGGATCTTCATAACAAGTTTGTCAGCGGCGATCGCCACTCTTACATCGAAACCCACTGGAAGGAGCTGGGCACACTGTATAACTTTCGCATCATAGCGACCCCTAGCAAGGAAAAGTCCATGGCGCTGTTAAAGGCGGGTAAGATCCAGGCGGCCATCATGCCGAAGGCCGTCGGTCTCTACCTCGCCCGGCAGATGGGGATAGGCGTTACGATACTGGACAATCCCGATCCCGGCTCGCCCGTGGCCTTTGCGGTCAAGAAAGGCAATAGCGAACTCTTGAGCCAAATTGAAAGCACCCTGCACGCTCTCATTGAAGAAGGCGAGGTTGAGCGGCTATACCAGAAATGGTTTCCGCATAGCAGCAACAAGGGATAACCTGATAGCCGTTAGCAGCTAGCCGTTAGCTGCTAGCCACAGCCATTAACTATCGTGTCCTCCCCCTCGCAGAAGCCCACACAAACTCAATCTGCGGCTACACTGTCAATAAGCGAGCCAAAAAGTAGACAGCTGCACGCCGTTTCACAAAGAAGCTTTTCAAAAAGAGTCTTTTTACAGAAAGCCTTTTTACAGAAAGCCTTTTAGCACCAGCGAGGATCCATGCTTAGCGAACTCAATCGAAGGCGCTATATCTTCCAGCTCACCGCCATCTTCAGCATGATATTTGCGCTGATAGGATTTAGCTACAACGTATGGCGCATGGAAATTAGCGAGTATAACAACACCATGCGGACCGCCAGCTTCGAACTCTTACTGCAGCTCTCCGAACTTGAGGCGATAGTGTTTGCCGCGCACTATGATAAAGACCCCCGTGCGGGTAATCCGCGCAAGGGCTGGATCAAGGTAAACCTGATTAACGACTTGAGCATGATCACCGAGGAGGAGGTTATTGCATCATGCGCCGATCTTAAGACCGTATGGCAAGACCACTGGCCACAAATGACCGACCAGCGAGAGAGCGCCACCCGTATCGTCGAGCAGATTGACCATACCCGCGCTAGCGTCAGACACTTACTCGCCAGCTTTGAATAGCCGAGGCGCAAGCATAAAAAAGCCACCCTGTTGGATGGCTTATTGCTTAGCTCACACGAGTGGGAGAATTAGTCCCACAAAAATTCGCGGAAATGCTTACGGCAGACAGACTCATAGCTTTCGTTACCGCCGATGGCAACCTGCTCACCTTCTTTCATGGGGCGGCCTTCGCCATCCAGCCTCACCACCATATTGGCCTTACGACCACAGTGACAAATGGTCTTAAGTTCCACCAGCTTATCGGCCCAGGCTAACAGGTACTGACTGCCACTAAACAGCTCACCCTGAAAATCGGTCTTCAAGCCGTAACAGAGCACAGGAATATCCAGCACATCGACCACATAGGTCAGCTGTCTTACCTGCTCCTTGCTGAGAAACTGCGACTCATCAATCAAGATACAGTGAAGCGTCTGCGCCTGGCAGGCGGTTTTCACCATCTCAATCAGGTTATCGTCACTGGCAAACACCTGAGCATCTGTCTCTATACCGATACGAGACGCGACCTTACCCACTCCATATCGATCATCTATCGACGCCGTCATAACCAAAGTATTCATGCCGCGTTCGCGATAGTTATAGGAAGATTGAAGCAGTGAGGTAGATTTGCCGGCATTCATTGCCGAATAGTAAAAATAGAGCTGTGCCAAAGCGAGTAGTCCCCTGATTATTGTTATCGAGCGATTCTATCACCATATTGCGCCAATTAGCAGCGCCAATAACCCTAGGGAAGGTGCGAACAAGTCGTCGCACAGCTCTGGCTTTGATAGCAGCGACAGTTCAAGGCATTCAACTGAGGGCATACCGAGGCCTGCTGAAGTGGAATAACGCCGAAATGGTGTTGCTATCAAAGCCCCGCAGGGCGAGGCTTACAGCGGTATTTGCTGCGTTACAGTTCTTGCGAAGGACTAGGGCCATTCGCTGCAAACTGTGCCTTGCATCTATCCACTTTAAGCACACGCAGAGCAAGCACGGGACTTATTCGCACCTTCCCTAGCATTGGCCGATGCCACACATTATCTTACTTTCCCATCCATTGTCTCAGGCGGTTAGCGAGATCAAAGGAAGCCAAAGGAAAAGAGTTGAAGAGAGAAGAAGAGTTGGACGAGGCCCCTCGCCAAAAGACACTCGCTTATATGAACTAAGATCTCCCCCTCATAGAGTCGACAATGGACTCGCAAGCAAAACTCTTCGTTCCACTTATCTCCCCCTCCTACCATTTCTTCAATATTGCTCTTGCGAGACTATGCATACTTATATTGCGTTTTATCTTGATTGCTTCTTTATGGCCTGGTTGTCAGATTATTCATGCCCACTAACATGGTTCCCTCAAACGCCTACATCAGGCCTTTTAGCAATCCCGCAACCACCACACCACAAAGCAGCGCCATAAACTTAAAACAACCTTAACCGAACATTAATTAGTATTAAACAAGTAACTGTTATTGAATAAATTTAACAAAAATGAGACATACCTCCAAAGAGCTATATCTGCCTGTGAGCCAGGTCAAGAAATCAACAAGACCTTAACATTACAATCATTTACGAGTCGATAGCTTTTACATCCATTTTCTTTATCGATGAATGAATTGGCATCGGTTCAAATAATAAATATAACAAGTATCCAAAAGGTTCAGGGTATGTGTTGAGACGAGCGCCCTCCCCTGCAAGCAATCGCCCAAAGGCATCGCATCTGACACTTTGGATCAACTGGAGATGAATGATGAAATTATTCAAATCGAAAAAACTCGCCTACCTAGTCGCTGTTGTGCTGACAGGCGCCCTGGTAGGATGCAGTGGAGATGACGGTAAAGATGGTAAGGATGGTGTTGATGGCCAACCCGGTACACCTGGCGATTCATGGACACCACCCGTAGCAACAACAGCTTTAGAAACTAATGTCAAAGTCATTAACTTTGCGTTAGGTGAAGGTACTATTAGTTACGAGTTTGAGATCACCAACGAAAAGGGTGAACTTGTCAATGGCTTGAAAAAAGCTGAGGGTAAAGTTGCAGCGCTGACTGACAAAGGCTTTATCAATAACCGCACCGAAAGCCCGATCAACGAAGTCGAAGACAATGTTCATATCGGTGGATATGGTGGGGTAAACATGGAGTCTTCTAGAACGCCCGATACCGAAGGAGCAACACTTACTCAGGTAAGCGATGGTCATTATGAGTTCGTTCTACCTTTAAAAGGCGTTAATGCCGCGACCGAAGGCATTATTTGGCTACGTGTCGGTGGCCATAGCGAATCGGGTATTGCTGGTTCTGGTGAATATGTGGTTAACAAGCCAGAAGGTGCTTTCTCGACGACTACAGAAGCCTGTTTCTCTTGTCACGTCGACTACTCCACCAGTCCTAATCGCCACTCAAGTTATGTCGCCCAGGGTATGGATGGCGAAGTGACCTTCGTCGAAGGTTGTATGGTTTGCCACGGCTCAGTGAGCCGTACTGTGGTTAACGAACAAGGCTTCTCCATCGGCGGTTACGCTAGCAATACCCTCTCTAAGATTGGTCACATTAACCACCAAGCGTTTGAGACAGGCTTTAGTGCTATGAACTGTAGCTCTTGCCACGCCAAGCCAACGGTTAATGTCAACATCGCAGGACCAGGTTGTACCGATTGTCATGACACAGGTGGCATTCCAGGAGATATCGCTCCCGGTAACGGCTCAGATCTGCGCAAGCTACATGAAGCTAAGGCTAAACTTGATAAGAAACAGGTCATTAAAGAATCATACAAGGTGAAAGGCACACCACTAGCACTTAACGATGCTGGCCTCTGGTGTACCACTATGTCGCTCTACCAAGTGGAAGGTGAAACTGAAACCTTAGTGGATCTGCATGCCCTGTATGAAGAGCAAAATGTGGCCTACAACCCAGAGAAGCCTATCATCTACGCAGGCTCTTACCCGCATGCCGTATACAATGACTCGATAGTAGCGCGCTTAACCCGCTCTTACGACTACAGTTATGAAGCCGATGGCAGTAAAACCATGTGCTTTACAGGTGTGGACTTAAGCGGTGTGCCTGATGCAGGCTTAATGGCGTCACTAAGAGTTAGCTTCACCACTGAAGACTATCAGGGTGATGAAACCGACGTGGTCACCATCCATGGCTACACAGATGTTGTTAATCCTGTCTCAGGAGAAGTGAGCAGCTACGACCGTCGTCATAACGTCGGCAGCGAGTCTTGTACCACCTGTCACAATAGCGAAGCTAACTTCCACAAGAACGGTAACTTTGCTGAAGGTGGCCTGGGCTGCGTGGCCTGTCACAACAATGGTCAAGATCGCCGCGCCGGCTACTCCTCTCCAGGCTTCGGCCCTATGGTGCACAGCATGCACTGGGGTGTAGGCAGCAAGAGCCTAGATGAAAACGGCAAGGAAGTGTCTAACTCTGCAAGCGTGATCGCACCGCAAACGGGCTGTGTGGCATGTCATGATAGCGGTGTGGTAGATCTGAATACCGTACCAAATCAGTTCATCAAGGCACGTGCCTATGGCGTAAATGACAAGATGGCCAGCCCAATCACGGCCAACTGTTACGCTTGCCATAACGATGACAGCGCGCTGAACCACATGATGCAAAACGGCGGTACCACCACGGAAGATGTACCTGCTACCGAGTGGTACAAGCTTAGCACCACCGAGTCTTGTGCAACCTGTCATGCCGAGGGCAGCAGCTTTGGTATTGAGAAATACCATAACTTTACCCGCTAACACCTGAGGTGACGGCAAGGTAATTAAACATTATCCCTAGTTCTAACCAAAGGAGCCCTTCGCCAGGCTCCTTTTTTTTTTGACCCATGCACCATTTTCAGCCTGAGTTAATTTACAAAAGCTACATTGTTGCCAAACTCGCCCACATAAGAATAACAATCTCAATCTAAGGAAGTTGTATAGATGAAATTGAACCTTATCGCCTTTGCCGTCGTCGGCGCATTATCGACCACAGTGCTGCTCAGTGGTTGTCAGACAAACAATGCGCCCACACAGGCCGCCGCTGGTATGGAAGCGCAAAACCCGCTGATGCAAGCCAGCACGCTGCAATACCAGGCCCCCCGATTTTAGCCAGATCAAGGATGAGCATTTCGAGCGCGCCCTCGAGCAAGGCATCGAAGAACACCATGCACAGGTATTGGCCATTGCCGACAACAAAGAGCCCGCCACCTTTGCCAACACTATCGTAGCGCTGGAGACCAGCGGCGAGCTGCTGACCCGCGCCTCCAAGGTGTTCTACAACCTAACTGGGTCTAACAGCAACCCCGCCCTGCGTAAGCTACAGGGCGAGATGGCCCCTAAGATGGCCGCTCACTCAGACAACATCCACCTCAACGGCAAGTTGTTTGCCCGCATCGATAGCCTGTATCAGAGCCGCAACACCTTAGGGCTAACGGCCGAAGAGGTGCGCCTGATAGAGATCTATCATCAACGCTTCGTCATGGCTGGCGCTAAGCTGACCGAGGCGCAAAAGGCCGAGATACGCCTGCTGAACGAAGAGCAGTCTAAGCTTACCAATGAGTTTGGTCAGCGTCTGCTAAGACTCACCAAGGAGATCGCCGTCGTCGTCGACAGTGTCGATGAGCTGAAGGGGCTGTCAGAGAGTGAGATCCGCGCCGCCAAGGCCGATGCCAAAGCCGCCGGACATGAAGGCAAGTATCTAATCAATATCACCAATACCACTCGTCAGCCTATCCTAGCCAAGCTGGAAAACCGAGAGCTACGCCAGCAGGTGTGGCAGGCCTCATCTAATCGCGGCATGAGCGGCGACAACGAAACCGCATCTCTGGTTGCCCGTCTGGCACAGCTGCGCGCCGAGCGCGCCAAACTCCTGGGTTACGATAGCTGGGCCGACTATCGCCTGACGCCGCAGATGGCCAAGACCCCAGAAGCCGTCTATCAGATGTTCGGCTCTATGGTGCCCGCCGTGGTGGCCAACACCCAGAAGGAAGCCGACGATATCCAGGCGATGATCAACAAGACTGGCGGCGACTTCACCCTGGCCCCGTGGGATTGGGCCTTCTATGCCGAGAAGGTACGTAAAGACAAATTCGATCTCGACAGCGCCGCCATCAAACCCTACTTCGAGTTTGAACGTGTGCTCAAGGACGGCGTGTTCTTCACCCTGGAGCGTCTCTATGGCGTGACCCTCAAGCCACGCCCAGATCTGCCTGTCTACCATGAAGACGTGAAAGCCTATGAGATGTTTGACGCCGACGGCAGCTCGATGGCGATCTTCTACGCCGACTACTTTGCCCGCGAAGGCAAACGCGGCGGCGCCTGGATGAGCTCCTTCGTGACCCAGTCAAAACTTCTGAACCAGAAGCCTGTGGTGGTCAACGTGATGAATATCAAGAAGGCACCAGAGGGTGAGCCGACCTTCGTCAGCTACGACGAGGTCACCACCATGTTCCACGAGATGGGCCATGGTACCCACGGCATGTTCTCTAAGGTGAACTACCCTAGCCTGTCGGGCACGGCCGTTTCCCGCGACTTTGTCGAGTTCCCCTCGACCTTCGAAGAAGACTGGGCGGCCCACCCCGAGGTGCTGGCCAACTACGCCAAGCACTACGAGACGGGCGAAGTGATCCCCGACGACCTGCTGCAGAAACTGCTGAAATCACGCAGCTTCAATCAGGGCTTCGACACCCTGGAGTATATGGCGGCGGCCCTGGTGGATCTCGAGTGGCACTCACTGAGCGCCGACGCGCCGCTGCAGGATGTGGCCGAATTCGAAGCCAAGGCGCTAGCGAAACATGGCATCAATATCGCCGCCGTGCCGCCACGCTACAAGTCGACCTACTACGCCCACGCCTTCCCCGGTGGCTATTCGGCCAGCTACTACGCCTACATGTGGAGCGAGATCCTGGCGGCCGATGCCTTCGCCTATGTGCAGACCCAGGGCGGTCTCAACCGCGAGATCGGCATGAAGTACCGTAAGACCATCCGCGAGGTCGGCAACAGCGTGCCGCCGATGGAGGCCTACAAGGCCTTTAGAGGTCAGGCGCCGACCACAGAGGCGCTGCTAAAACGCCGCGGTCTCAACTAAGCGAATTCCCGTTAAAGGGGAATATTAACCATAAAAAAATGCCGCTCCATGAGCGGCATTTTTCTGTCTGTGTGGTATCGACAGGTCACTTATACCAATCGTAATAAACAATTGATCATTCTAGCTTGTTAAAACACTCGATAACTGTATTAGTATTTTTAATTGTAGAATAACTACTTATCTAAAAATCCTGCTTTGTTCTCAAGCGTTTTGCCTGCGCTATTTCTGATCACATATTTACTGTGATTGGTATTAAACCAGACGGTTAGCCTTATGACGCAGCACCAGAATGCTTACCACAAACACCCCACTACAGGCGGCCAGTCCCGCGCCGACCGACTCGGTAAAGCCCAGCACGGTATACCCCACCAGGCTGATCCCCGCCACGATGAGGGCATAGGGTAGCTGAGTCAGCACATGGTCTATGTGGTGACAGTTCGCCCCGGTAGACGACAGGATAGTAGTATCCGAGATAGGCGAGCAGTGATCGCCAAACACGGCGCCCGCCAGCACAGAGGCCAGCATAGGCAGCATCATGTTAGTGTGGGTGCCCATGGCCATATCGGCGGCAATCGGCAACATGATACCGAAGGTGCCCCAGCTGGTGCCGGTAGAGAAGGCCGTCAGACCCGCCAGCACGAACAGCACGGCAGGCAGCAGCGCGAACGGAATGTTACCCGTCGCCAGGCTCGCCATATACTTACCCGTCTCCATCTGACCGATCACCCCGGCGATGGTCCAGGCGAACAGCAGAATATAGATGGCGGGCAACATGGAGCGCGCCCCGGCCAGCACACCTTTAAAGATAAGGGCCTTGTCCAGCCCCTGAACAGCCACCAGCACTAGGGTAGCTGCCAGACCAATCACGGCACCGAAGAAGAGCGATGAGGCCACATCCGTCTTCTCGAACGCCCCTATCACGCTAAAGGGCAGGTTTTCCGCGGCCAGCGCAGCGGCACCGCTGTCGATCATGAAGTAGATGGTAGCAAATACCAGCACGGTAATAGGCAGGAACAGGCCTAAGATCTTACCCGAATCCGCCTCTGGCAGGTCACTATTGGCGCCTGGCGGCAGGCCCTTGGCCTCGTCATACAGGTTACCCTTCTGGGCATTTAGCTCATGCTGGCGCATCGGCCCCACATCCAGCCCCATGAAGGCCACACATAGCAGCAAGACCAGGGCGAAGATGGCATAGAAGTTCATCGGGATCATCTGGATAAACACGCTCAGATGGCCGGTGTCGGCAAAGCCATGGGCGGTGAGTATGCCGCCGATCAGCGCGATGATGTAGGCCCCCCAGCTAGAGACCGGCGAGATCACGCAGATTGGCGCGGCGGTCGAGTCCAGCAGGTAGGCCAGCTTGCTGCGGGAGATATAGTATCTGTCGGTGAGCGGCCGGGCGACGCTGCCCACGACCAGGCTGTTGAAGTAGTCATCGATGAAGACCACGCAGCCCAGGAACATGGTGAGCAGCTTGGCATCACGCTTATTACGAATATGTTGACGGGCCCAGTCGGCAAAGGCCTTGGCGGCACCGCTGACGGTAATAAGTGCGGTGATCATCCCAAGCAGGATCAAGAAACCCAGCAGATAGACGTTCCAGCTGTTTAAGGCGCCATCATCCCACACCAGGCCCACCACCTGTTGTCCCAGGTATTGGCCCATATCCAGCGGTGAAAAATCGGCAATTAACAGTGCCCCCAGGAGGATCCCCACACCGAGCGAGAGCAGGACGCGGCGGGTAAAGATCGCCAGCAGAATCGCCACCACGGGCGGCAGCAAAGAAAGTGCCGAATCGGCATAACTCAAAGTTGTCATTGTAAAATATTGTCTTCGTTTAAATACGAATGGAGGGCAACTGAACTGGTGGGATATAGCATGAGATATTACACCTGTCCTATCAGTAGCGCTCCATAGTGATACCCATTCTCGGTATACCTTCCACTTATCAATCCAGATAAGAAGCACTATGGCAGTGCTGCCTCTATTCGATGACAGCCCCAGCGGCAAGCCTTGATCAACTCCACCACTTCGGCACCAAATCCTTTCATATTCGCTTAACGGCATCACCCTAACGAATACTACTGATATTTAATGCACCTCTACGTCTCAGGACGCCTGCCAATGTCACTATCGGCAAACGTGAGGCACATAAAAACACAAGCGGCTTTAAGGACGCTACCTCAAAGCCGCTCCATGTGATCTATATCACACTAAATTTTAGATGAACACCAAAGTGCTCACCAAGCATTTACATTTTATTAAATAAGTTCGAGTAGCTTAGGCACTGCCTCGAACAGATCCGCTTCCAGACCATAGTCAGCCACCTGGAAGATAGGCGCCTCTGGATCTTTGTTGATCGCCACGATCACCTTAGAATCTTTCATCCCCGCTAAGTGCTGGATGGCACCCGAAATACCCACGGCGATATAGAGGTCCGGCGCGACAATCTTACCCGTCTGACCCACCTGCAGATCGTTTGGCACGTAACCGGCGTCAACCGCGGCGCGAGACGCACCCAGTGCACCGCCCAGCTTATCGGCCAACTGCTCGAGAATCGCAAAGTTCTCGGCGCTGCCCATGGCACGACCACCCGAAACCACGACAGAGGCCGCACCAAGATCGGGACGCTCAGACTCAGACAGGGTCTGCGAGACAAACTCGACATCGCCGCTGTACTCGTTATCCAGGGTCTGCACCGAGGCGCTACCGTCCTGGGCAACCGCATCGAAGGCACTGGCGCGAACCGTCATCACCTTGATGGCATCCAGGCTCTGAACCGTCGCCATGGCGCTACCGGCATAAATAGGACGCACGAAAGTATCTTCGCTAACCACTTCAACCACTTCAGAGATCTGCGCCACATCTAAAAGGGCCGCAACGCGTGGCAGTGCATCTTTACCGACACTCGAGGCCGCAGCCAGGATGTGTTGATACTCGCTGGCCACAGAAACGATCAGCGATGACAGGTTTTCGGCAATGGCGTTGGCATAAACGGCGCTATCGGCCATCAATACCTGACGCACACCGGCAAGCTGCTTGGCGCTCTCAACCGCGGCGCCACAGTTGTGACCGGCCACCATCACATCGACTTCGCTACCGATCGCCTGAGCACAAGCAACTACCTTGGCGGTATCGAGTTTTAAAGTCGCATTATCATGTTCTGCTATTACTAGAATCGCCATTTAGATCACCTTCGCTTCATTCTTTAGCTTGTCCACTAGCTCCTCGACAGAAGCCACCATAATACCCGCTTGACGCTCCGCAGGCGGTGTCACCTTGAGCACCTTCTGATGCTGCTTAAGGGTCACGCCCAGGCTATCTACCGTGATGGTATCGAGCGGCTTACGTTTCGCCTTCATGATGTTAGGTAATTTGGCATAGCGAGGTTCGTTCAGACGCAGGTCTGTGGTGACAATCGCAGGCAATGGCATCTTAAGGGTCTGCAGACCGCCGTCGATCTCACGGGTAACCACAAGTTGCTCGCCTTCAACCTTTACCTCAGAGGCAAAGGTGGCCTGAGGTAGACCGGCTAGCGCCGCCAGCATCTGGCCTGTCTGGTTGTTGTCGCCATCGATAGACTGCTTACCCAGCATGATCAGCTGAGCCTGCTCATTGGCTTGAATCGCGTTGAGGATCTTTGCAATAGAAAGCGGCGCAAGCTCTTCGTCGGTTTCCACATGAATACCACGGTCTGCGCCCAGCGCCATCGCCGTGCGTAGCTGCTCCTGCGACGCCTTAGGCCCTATGGTTGCTACCACGATCTCGGTCGCAATACCTGCTTCTTTCAAACGTACCGCTTCTTCTACAGCAATCTCACAAAATGGGTTAATGGCCATCTTCAGATTTGCGGTATCGACATTTGTATTGTCAGCGTTAACCCTGACCTTCACATTAGCATCGACGACGCGTTTTACTGGCACCAATACTTTCATAAGGCTTCCTTCTTACGTCTTTATTCTGAATAACAAATAGTGCATAGCGAAACTATCACCAACTTACGCCACTTTACGTGCTGTTGACGTTAACGTCAACAGGAAGTCACCTGCATCTTTGTCTTACATCAAAAACAGGGTGTTTAAGGGTGACTAAGGGGTCAAAATGGGACAAAAAAAGAAAAGCTGAAATAAAATTTACCTTAAAGGCTCAAATATTCATTTAATTCGTTTGATAAAACCTTTTTTAGTTCCTATTATTAGCCCTGTAATCCTATTTACTATTTTATTTTTAAGCAGGACATTATAAATATGAGCGAATTTCTAGATATATTGACGCATGGTCGTCGCTTTAAGGCTGCTGTTAAAGAATTGTCGGTAGAAGATTTAAAAGATGTAGCAGTTAAGCTTGAAAAAATCATTACCGAGAAAGAGAAGCAAGCAGAAGAAGAAAGCGCGGTTATGGCCGAGCGCAATGCAAAGATAGAAGAGATTCGCCAACAAATGGAAGCTGTTGGTTTATCAATTGACGATTTAGGCGCAGTGGCTGCTAAGCCAGCTCCTAAGAAACGTGCTCCACGCCCACCAAAATATAAAATTGAAGTGAATGGCGAAACGATCACTTGGACGGGTCAGGGTCGCACACCAACCGTATTTAAAAATGAGTTAGATAAGGGTCGTTCACTCGAAGAGTTCCTTATCTAAGCTTAAACATTCCCACTGTGGGATGAACGAGCAAAAAAGCCAGCCTCAGGGTTGGCTTTTTTATTTGTTATTCAGTGCAAGTTTGCTACATCCATCTGCATTTCCCCTTTCCTTCGCATTTTCTCGACCATTATTCAGTCATTTCCCCAATGCTTTTCCGAATGATTTTCCAGCCTCCCTTTCTCAACTTATGCCGAGTGTTTGCCAAGCCGCTATTTCTCAGGTGCCTGACATAAACCGATACAGTTCAATGCTTGGAAATTGTTCATAATATGGGATAATCTTGAGCTACTTTTGATCCCAGCCAATAATAATTAAACACCATGCGAATCCATTTCCTCTCAGTGCCCGCGAGTCTGGTGACCTGCCTCTTGGCGAGCCCGTCCGCGATAGCAAACGCTCAGCTAACAGATAACACGCCCAAATTAACCGCGCTGTCCCATGCAACCTTGATGATCGCCCCCGGCGAAACCAAACAGGATGCCACCCTGTTAATTGAAGATAATAAAATTAAAGCCATTATCTCCAATGACAAAATACCCGAAGATGCCTATGTCATCGACATGACAGGTAAGCATATTTATCCCGGCTTTATCGACCCGTATACCAATTACGGCATCGACTTTAAATATGACGAGCAGAAAGTGGCGCGCCCGGTTTATGAAATTAAACGCATAGGTGGCAATGCCGATAATGGTGCAATTCACGCTGAAAAAGAGTGGTTTAACTATATATATCCCGACCAGGAAGCGGCCAAGCAATGGATTGATAATGGGTTTACCAGCGTACAAACCGGTATGTTAGATGGCATATTCAGAGGCAGGGCCGCGACTATCTCACTGGCCCCCTTAAAAGCCAATAACATTATTTATCGCGCAAAATCCAATCACCTGCTCGCCTTCGATAAAGGCAGTTCGATTCAGGATTACCCCAACTCATTAATGGGCAGTATCGCGCTTATTCGACAAACTCTGGCCGATGCCAACTGGTATAGCGCCAATATAGATAAAGCCGACTCGGCTACCCAAGAGAAAAATATCGAATTTAATATCGCGCTGCAGCGCCTGGGTGATATAGACAAACACCCGGCCATATTTGAAACCAAGAATTTAAATAGCCTGCTGCGCGCCGCTCACTTAATGAACGAATTTAAATTATCGGCAAGCCTGGTGGGCAGCGGACGAGAATATGCCCGCATCGACGAGGTCAAGGCCACTGGCTTTAGTATCATCGCCCCGCTCAATTTTCCCGCGGCCCCCAATATTAAAGACGGCGACAAAGAGAGAGAGATAAGCCTGGCCAATCTACGCCACTGGGAGCGCGCGCCGAGCAATCCACACGCACTGGAAAATGCCGAGATCCCCTTCGCCTTTACCCAGCATGGCATCAAGGCCGACGCCTTCTGGCCAAGACTCAGACAGGCGGTCAAACAAGGGCTGAGCCAAGAGACAGCATTGGCGGCACTTACCACAGAGGCGGCAGAAATTGCGGGCATCTCTACCTTTAGCGGCAAGCTTAAGCCCGGCTTCATGGCGGATCTGGTCGTGACCGATGGCGACATCTTTACCCAAGGCAAAATTGTCAGCGTCTGGCTACAGGGCAGCGAGACACAGAAGGTGCCTCGCGACAGACACTGGCTCGGCCAAGGCTATCAGCTGACGCTGGGCGAGCTCACCTTAGATCTGGACTTGGTCGATGACGACAAGCTCAGCGGCACCCTGGCCAGCGGCGAGCAGGAGATAACCCTGAGCGACCTCAATTATGCCAATGAACGCCTGACCTTCAACGCCAATCTCGATGAGGCGGGTTACCCTGGCATCAGCCGCTTCACCCTCTGGTTCGATCCCCAGGGAATTCACGGCAGGATGCTGGACAATAGTAATCGCCAACACCCAATCGCGGGTGTGGTTATGGCACAAGAGCACAAAGATGAATCCGAGCAGGAGAAACCTGCCCAGGCGCTCATCTCCAAACTCACTCAGCCCAACACGGCCTATGGACTCAGCGCGCAGCCCAAGACGGAGCGTTTGCATATTCAAAACGCCACCCTGTGGACCTCGAGTGATAGTGGAGTGCTGACCGGCTATGATCTGCTTATCCGCGATGGTCGTATCGAGAAGATAGGCCAATCCCTTAAGACGCCTTCTGGCTACCAAACCTTAGATGCCACCGGCAAACACCTCACCGCCGGCATCATCGACGAGCACTCCCACATCGCCCTGAACGGCGGCACCAACGAAGATACCGACGCCGTCACCGCCGAGGTGCGTATCGGCGATGTGATTAACCCGGACGATATCTCTATCTACCGCGCCCTCGCAGGCGGGGTGACCACGGCGCAGATCCTCCACGGCAGCGCCAACCCCATAGGCGGTCAGGCCCAGGTGATCCAGATGCGTTGGGGTGAGAGCGCCGAGGCGATGAAACTTAAACAGGCACCGGCCAGCATCAAGTTTGCCCTCGGCGAAAACGTCAAACAGGCCAACTGGGGCGACAACTACAACCGCCGCTTCCCCCAGAGCCGCATGGGCGTGAAGTCCCTGTTCGAAGAGGCCTTCAACGAGGCGCTGGCCTATGAGAAGGAAAATGCCGACTATGAGCGCCTACGCAGCAGTCAGCAACGCAAGCAGGTGGCGCCCAAGCCAAACTATCGCCTGGCGGCAGTGGCCGAGGTGCTGCGCGGCGAACGTCAGGTGCATATTCACTCCTATGTACAGTCAGAGATCTTGATGTTCTTGCGCCTCGCCGAGGCCTATAACTTTAGGGTCGGCACCTTCACCCATATTCTGGAAGGTTATAAGGTGGCCGACGAGATGGCCAAGCATGGCACCTACGCCTCCACCTTTTCCGACTGGTGGGCCTATAAGTTCGAGGTCTATGACGCCATACCGCAAAACACCTGCCTGATGCACAACAAGGGGGTTCTCACCAGCATCAACTCGGACGACTATGAGATGCAGAGGCGTCTCAATCAGGAGGCGGCCAAGTCCATGATGTATTGCGACATGTCGCCAATTGATGCCTGGAACATGGTCACCATCAACCCGGCTAAACAGTTAGGCATAGACCAGCTCACCGGCTCACTGGAAGAAGGCAAACAGGCCGACCTGGTACTCTGGAATGCCTCGCCGCTCTCCGTCTATGCCAAGGTAGAAAACACCTGGGTGGAAGGCCGCCGCTACTTCGACCGTCAGCAAGACAAGAAGATGCAGCTCGAGGTTGAACGGGAGCGCGCCGCGCTGATCCAGGCGGTATTGACCCGGGATAAACCCGAGGTACCCGGCGAGACGCCAGAGGATAAGCAAGAGCCCCAGTGGCACTGCGACACCCATTACAACGCCTGGGGCACAGCCCTGAGCCAAACAGCCCTGAGCGAGCATAAAGCCATGAGCGAGCATAAGTCCCACAGCCAGAACAGCGCCCACAGCAAGCTACACAAGGAGGCCATCTAATGAAGCCGACACTCTTCGCCCTTAGCCTGGGCCTCTTCTCCTGCGCGTCGCTGGCCCACGACATGGTGCCCGCCAGCGCCCAGAGCCAGCCGATACTGATCCACAACGCCAGGGTGCATACCGCCCTGAACGGCGTGCTGGACGCCACCGATGTGCGCTTTGAACAAGGCAAGATCGTCGCCATCGGCCAGCAGCTGCCGCAGACCGGCGCCAAGGTGATCGACGCCGCCGGGCAAGACCTCTACCCAGGGCTTATCGCGCTGGACAGCTCTATCGGCCTCGTCGAGGTGGAGATGATGCGCGCCAGTAACGACGCCTTCGAGGTGGGTGACAGCAACCCCCAACTGCTGGCCGTCAGCGCCTTCAATCCCGACTCAGAGCTGATCCCCACCATCAGGGTCAACGGTATTACCCACGCCCAGGTGGTGCCCCAAGGCGATGCCCTGGCCGGTCAGTCCTCCTTGGTCTCCCTCGACAGCTGGACGGTGGAAGAGGCTTTGGTGACCACGGCGCCACAATTTCATCTCTACTGGCCCAACATCCGCTACCTCTCCAAGGACAAGGAGACTGCCGATAAGCAGCTTAAGGGACTCGATGCACAGATGAGCCAGCTCGGCGAGCAGCTCGAGGCGGGTTACCGCTACTATCTGGCCGACAAGGCAGGCACTGTGCAGAAGATAGACAACCGCTGGCAGGCGGCTCTGCCCCTCTACCAGGGCAAGGCGAGTCTGTTTATCCACGCCAATCGCAGCGAGGAGATAGAACGCGCCATCGCCATGACGCGCCCCTACGGCTTCAAGCTAGTGTTTGTCGGCGGCTATGATGCCTGGCGTCTGGCGGATCAGCTCAACGAGATCGGCGCCTCGGTGATCTACAATCGCACCCTCAGCCTGCCGCTACGCAAAGATGAGCCGGTGGAGATGAGCTTCAAGATCCCTGCTCTGCTCAAACAGGCGGGTATCCCCTTCGCCATCGGCTTTAGCGGCGACTGGAACGCCCGTAACCTGCCCTTTGCCGCGGGTCAGGCGGCGGCCTATGGCCTGAGTAAGGAGGAGGCGCTCAAGAGCATCACCCTAGATGCAGCCAAGATCTTGGGCGTAAACGACATGGGCGCCATCGCCGTTGGGTATCGCGCCAACCTGGTGCTCTCTAAGGGGGACATACTCGATCCCGCCGCGAGCAAGATAGATGCTGTGTTTATCGACGGTCGCCAAATAGATCTCAATAATCGCCAACAACAACTTTATCAAAAGTACCTAAAGCGTTAGACTTTTGCTTCTAAACGACTCAAAACTGGCCGATTATTCGGCCGGTTTTGAGTTCAGCTCATTACACAGGCCAACATCATGACTAACTCCGACCTGAAGACCGCCCCGAAGACAGTCCTGCTCCTCTCAGCCCTGCTACTGGGTGGCTGTGCAGGCGAATACACCTTCAACAGCAATTTAGATGGCCAGGCCATCAACGAGTACTTCAAGGCCGGAGAGGTCCAACTGTTTCAGGACACTCAGCCCAAGGTCCCCTATGAACTAAAGGGGATGGTAGAGGGAGAATCCTGTCAGGAACGCGCTCAGGATGTCCCCGCATCCATCGGCGAGGCCCGCACCATGGCGCGCCGCGCCGCCGCCGATAAAGGCGCCAATGGCCTTATCATCAAACGCTGCGCCCTGATCCAGGAACCGAGTAAGGCCTGCGTTAGCCAAGCCCTGTGTGTCGGTCAGGCCATATTGTTGCCCACCGCAGACAAGTAGTTTTTATCGCCCAGCGCACCAGCGTAAACATAAGTCTTTACCATGACACTCAAGCGTGAAATTGAGGCTGTGGCTATCTGCCGCACCCCCTATAAACAGAAATTTGGCATCCCCAGACAGCCAGGGCTGGTCACCGCCGCCCGCGGCTTCGTCGAGTTGCAGCCGCCCTATAACCATATCGATACCGTGCGCGGCCTATCCCAGTATTCTCACATCTGGCTGCTGTTTACCTTCCATGAAAACCTTAGCCAAGGTTGGAAGACCACAGTTCGACCGCCGCGCCTTGGCGGTAACGAGAAACTAGGAGTATTTGCCACCCGCTCCACCTTCCGCCCCAACGGCATCGGCCAGTCTGTGGTCAGACTGCACGCCATCCATCAACGCAAGGGCAAGGTGGAGCTTGAGATCTCCGCCATGGATCTGCTGGACGGCACGCCTATTCTGGATATCAAACCTTATATCCCTTTCTCAGATGCCATCGAGGGTGCCCTCGGCGGTATCGCTCAGGAGGCACCAGTACTGATCGGTGTGCGCTTTACCGATGCGGTGCAGCATCAGATCGACAGTCTCCCCGCCGATAAGTACCCCAACCTCAAGGCCATCATCCAAGGGGTATTGGCACAAGACCCACGCCCCGCCTACAAGAAGGCCAAGGAAGATCCAAAGCATTACCAGGTCGCCCTGTATGATCTCGACATCCTCTGGCACGTGGACGAGGCAGGTATCTTGGTCGACGCGGTGCGTCCGGTGAAACCTCAGGCGTTGGAGCAGGCGGATTAATCATGCAGGGGCCATTAGATAATCAAGTGGACTATCGCGAGCAACATAAGCAGCGCCTGGCCTACATGCCCTGGCTCTACTTCTCCCTGAAACCTAAACATCTCACCTGGGCCAAGCCCTGGCAGGAGGAGATACAACAAGGGCTGATGGCGGTCGAAACCGTGAGCATAGGTGAGGAGTGCTTTATTGCGCCCCAGGCCAAATTGTTTGCCGAGCCAGGCCGGGATATTCAGATAGGCAATCGCTGCATGATCGCCGCCGACAGCTTCCTGCACGGCCCTATCGTCATGGGTAATGAGGTGGCTATCAATCATGGCTGTTCCTTAGATGGCGGTCGCGGCAAGATAGTCATAGGCGATCAGACCCGTATAGCCAACAATGTCACCATCTACGCCTTTAACCATGGCATGCGCCCTGACACGCCGATATATCAGCAGAACAGTCAGTCTAAGGGGATCGTCATAGGTAAGGATGTGTGGATCGGTGCCCAGGCGGGCATAGTCGATGGGGTGACCATAGGCGATTGCGCCGTGGTCGGCATGGGTTGTGTCGTCACCAAAGATGTGCCCGACTACGCCATCGTCGCCGGGAACCCGGCGCGTATCATAGGTGACAGGCGCGATAAGAAATAAACCGCCGCACTATTTAGTCGCGCCATCACCGTGGATCAGCTTACCAGTACCATGGAAAATCACGTTGACCACTCCGCCCGCTAAATCCTTATCTTCGACTCGGTTATCTGGATTATTGGGCCGCGACTCGGCGCTTTTCTTAACCCCATCGTAAAATGCTTGATCGAGGGATTTATTGCTGGCGCAACCGCTCATGAGCCCTAGGCTGACACTTGCTATCAGCATGATTATTGTGGCCTTCATCGTCTTTTCCTTTCCCCAGGTTACTCTCATCGTCATTCCTTGAATCCGCTAACATTCATAGTGCCAAACAATGGCAAACCTAAATTTGCCCATAACTAGGGCCTGTTGACCTTTTGAGAACAAATTTTGTTCTAATTGAGCACGTTCAAATCGCGGCAGGAGGCTTGGTGTATAGTTATTCTATATAAAAGCCGAGTAACAAAGAGTTGAACGTGCTCAAGACGAACCCTGCGGGCAGCGTCTGTATCATTTTTCTACTGCGTTATCGCTCATTGATGTAGCACACTACATTACAATCGCTCTGCCTTGTATAAAAGCGATACAGAATGCTGCAAAAATGAACGCGAAAGATAAACAGGCCCTAAAAGATAAAGCAGCTTTTTTTAACAAGCAAACAAACTTAACAGATCTCAGCCCCGCCATCGCTCCCCTCTTGCATCAACCTTTCTGATGCACATATGATGATTATACCAATCGTAGTAAATAACTGATCATGCTAGCTTGTTAAAAGGTCCGGTAACAGCGTTACTATTTTTGATTGTAGAATAGCTACTTATCGAAAAATCATGCCTTGTTCTCGAACATTTTCCTACGCTACTTCTGATCACTTACTTGCCCTGATTGGTATTAATCGTTTGCCATTACTAAGGCGGCGAGCACCACATAATAAAACAAACATCACAAAAGGAAGTCGTCTGTGAATACCCCACGCCTCTTGGGCTTACTCGGCCTGTTGCTACTACCGGCCGCCAGTGCCGCCCCCTTCGTCTTTGACCAAGCCAGCTACCGGCAAGATGTTCAAACCCTCGCCAGCGACCAATTTGAGGGTCGGGGCCCGCTCTCCAAGGGGGAAACCCTCACGGTGGAATACCTGGAAAATGCCTTCAAGCAGATGGGGCTCGCACCGGGCTTTGGCGACAGTTACCGCCAGAGCGTGCCCATGGCCAAGATCACCGCCGACCAGAATATGCAACTAAGTGTTGGCGATCTGGTGTTTAACAACGGCAGCGACTTCACCGCCCGCACCGAGCAGCTCCAGCCGACCATCAAGCTGGATAACAGCGATATCGTCTTCGTTGGCTACGGTATCAATGCCCCAGAATATGGCTGGAACGACTACGCGAGTATCGATGTAAAAGGCAAGACGGTGATCCTCATGGTCAACGACCCGGGCTTTGCCACTCAAGACCCAGAAGTCTTCAAGGGCAACGCCATGACCTACTATGGCCGCTGGACCTACAAGTATGAAGAGGCCGCAAGACAAGGTGCCCAAGCGGTATTTATCGTCCATGAAACCGCACCTGCCGCCTATGGCTGGAACGTGGTGCAAAACAGCAACACTAATACCAAGTACACCTTGGTCGATAAGCAGAAGAATCGCTCACATATCGGGGTCATGGGTTGGATCCAACATGAGGTGGCGCAGAAGATCTTTGCCGCCGCCGGGCTCGACTATGACAAGCTCAAGCTCACCGCCGCCAAACCGGGCTTTAAGTCGCGCTCGCTAGATCTCAAGGCCAGGCTCGAGGTGAAAAATGCTATTGAGCTGGCCACCTCTTACAACGTCGCCGGTCTGCTACCAGGCAAGCAGCGTCCTGACGAGTGGCTGGTGATGCACGCCCACTGGGATCACCTGGGCAAGACAGTGCACGAAGACCAGACTCGCATCTACAACGGCGCGGTCGACAACGCCTCTGGCGTGGCTGGCGTGCTGCAGCTGGCACGTCACTTCAAGACGCTAAGCGCCACCCAACCGCCTGCGCGCTCCATGCTGTTTAGCGCCTTCACCGCCGAAGAGACCGGCCTTATCGGCGCGCAATATTTTGCCGAGAACCCGCCTGTGCCCACCAAGCAGCTGGTCGCCTTCCTCAACATAGATGGCATGAATGTCGGTAAAGGCGTCGACTACATACTGCGCTATGGTGAAGGGGTGTCAGAGCTGGAACACTATCTGGACGACGCCGCCAAGGCGCAGGGACGTTGGGTCAAGGCCGATCCCAGGCCGCAGAATGGCCTGATGTTCCGCTCGGATCACTTTGCCCTGGCCAAACAGGGCGTGCCCGGCCTGATGTTTATGAGCCTGGGAGATACCGACCCTGACTATATCGCCCACAAGTATCATCAGGGCGCCGACGATTACGATCCCAGCTGGACGCTCGGCGGTGTAGAGCAAGATTTGGCGCTCATCAGCGATATCCTAGAGAAGCTCGCCAACAATAACGACTGGCCAAAGTGGCTCGAGGCGTCAGATTTTAAGACGCGCCGCGCCCAGGACGGCCGCTAGCCATAGCCGTGACACTTACCGATTAAAGGAGGCCAAGGCCTCCTTTTCATATTGTTTTTATTGAATAAAATCCCTGCTTCACCTTTCTATCTATCCCCCGCGGCCAACTTAGTTCTTTAGTCTATAAACGCCATTCTTTGCTTGTGAGAAACCTCACACTTTGAGTAGTGTGTCTTCAGACCGCTAATGACACACTCTATGCACGGAGGCTCTATGTCTGCTGTAACGACATTTGCAACTGAGAACCAACTTCCCCTTCAACTGAGCCAATTTAACGGCGACACCAGCACACCACTGATCGAACAAACCATAGGCGATTATCTGGATCAGATGGCGGCGACCCATCCCGACCAGCTGGCCATCGTCATGCATCATCAAGGGATCCGCTGGAGCTATCAGGAATATCAATCCCACATCGACGAACTGGCCGCCGGCCTGCTGGCCATAGGCATCAAGCCAGGGGACCGTGTCGGCATCTGGTCACCCAACAACATCGAGTGGTGTCTGACCCAGTTTGCCACCGCCAAGATAGGTGCCATCATGGTGTGCATTAACCCGGCCTATCGCCCGGAGGAGCTGCAATACGCCCTCAACAACGTGGGCTGCCGCGCCATCATCTGCGCCGAGAAATTTAAGTCCAGCCACTACCTCTCCATGCTCAACGAGCTGGCTCCCGAACTTGGGCACTGCCTGCCGGGACAACTGCAATCGGCCAATCTGCCGAGCCTGGAGTTTGTGATCCGCATGGGCGATGAAGCCTCGCCCGGCATGCTCAACTTCGACCATATCAAGCGTCCGCTCACCGAGAGCGACCGCAAGGCGCTCAAAGACACCGCCGCCCAGCTCTCCCCCTTCGATGCCATCAATATCCAGTTTACCTCGGGTACCACAGGCAGCCCTAAGGGCGCGACCCTGAGCCACCACAACATCTTGAACAACGGCCTATTGGTTGCCAAGGCGATGCGCCTTGGACTGGAAGACAGACTCTGTATTCCCGTGCCCCTGTACCACTGTTTCGGCATGGTGCTGGGTAACCTCTCTTGTATCTCGGTGGGCGCCTCGGCCATCTACCCTGGCGACTCCTTCGATCCACTCACCACACTTGAGGTGGTACAGGCCGAGCGCTGCACCGCACTACATGGGGTGCCAACCATGTTTATCGCCCAGCTGGAGCACCCCGAGTTTAAACGCTTCGATCTCAGCTCGCTACGCACCGGCGTGATGGCGGGGGCCACCTGCCCCGAAGAGGTGATGCGCAGGGTGCAAGATCTCATGTACATGAAAGAAGTGCTGATAGGCTATGGCCAGACTGAGTGCAGCCCCATCAACAACATGACGGAGATTGGCTCGTCGCTGGAAAAGCGCGTCACCACGGTCGGCCGCGCCCTGGCCCACACCCAGGTAAAGATCGTCGATGAGTTCGGCGAAGTGCTGCCGGTGGGTCAACCCGGAGAGGTGTGCAGCCGCGGCTACTGCGTGATGCAGTTCTACTGGAACGACGCCGAGAAGACCGCCGCCACCATAGATGACGAAGGCTGGTTACACTCGGGCGACTTAGGTGAGATGGACAGCGAAGGCTATGTCAAAATTGTCGGTCGCATCAAGGATATGATCATCCGCGGCGGCGAGAACATCTACCCCAGAGAGATCGAAGAGAAGCTCTACACCCACCCCGACGTGCAAGATGCGGCCATCTTCGGCGTGAAGAGCGAGAAATATGGTGAAGAAGTGTGCGCCTGGATCAAGGTGCAACCGGGCGCGAACGTGACCGAGGAGGAGATACGTCACTTCCTCACCGAGAAATTTGCCTACTTTAAGGTGCCGAGATACATCAAATTCGTCGAACAGTATCCGATGACGGTGACGGGTAAGATACAGAAATTCAAGATGCGCGAGATGATGTATCAGGAGCTGTATGAGGCGATCAACTGCAACTAGCGATCCCAGCTAGCCCTTCGCCAGCCTATTCCCTAAATAGGCTGGCATTTTTTTGCCTAGCATCAATTTAAAAGGCTGATATCAAAGACTCAGCAGCTGGGCCCCTACCTTCTCAACCCGCTTCTCGTTGCGGCTGATCACATAGCCCTGGTCGATATAGTCGTCGATACACTGTTGATACTTGCCGTCTGATAGGGTTTCACCGAAGCCAAACCCGGTCCAACTCACCTCACACTGCACCGTCTCCCCCTTGTCGTTGCTCAGGGTCGCCTTCTGATAGGTGGTCTCGAGCTTAGGAAGTATCACAACAACCCCTAAGATCAGTGCAAAGACAACAAAATACTTCATTTTCATGATTATCCTTTGTGAAAGATGACTACAGCTTACCTCACGCAGCCCTTTAAAAAGTCTCGTACTTTACGCAATTTATCTCGATTGATCACTAGCAAAGCAAAAATTATATTTACCTGCCACTGACAAGGCTGTGGCAGCCAACAAACTAGGTGACATCAAACGTCAGGGTGCTAAAATGTCGGCCTATTTCATAACACAACTGGATATTGGGAATGCGAGTTAGCAAGTACCTGCTTTCAACACAAAAAGAGACCCCAGCAAACGCTGAGGTGATCAGTCATCAATTAATGCTACGCGCCGGTATGATACGCCGTAACGCTTCTGGCCTATACAGCTGGTTGCCGACAGGCTTACGTGTGCTGCGCAAGGTCGAAGCGATCGTTCGCGAAGAGATGAATAATGCAGGTGCTGTTGAGATCTTAATGCCCATGGTCCAGCCGGCGGATCTTTGGGTTGAAACGGGCCGTTGGGAAAAATTTGGCCCCGAGCTGCTACGTTTCCAAGACAGACATAACCGCGACTTCGTTCTGGGCCCGACTCACGAAGAGGTGATCACCGACATCATTCGTAAAGAGGTTAACTCCTACAAGCAGTTGCCACTTAACCTGTATCAGATCCAGACGAAGTTCCGCGACGAAGTGCGTCCCCGTTTCGGCGTGATGCGCTCACGTGAGTTCCTGATGAAAGATGCCTACTCTTTCCATCTGGACCAGCAGACCATGGATGAAACCTATGAGGCCATGTATACCGCCTACAGCAACATTTTAGGCCGCATGGGTCTGGCTTTCCGTCCGGTACTGGCCGACACAGGTTCTATCGGTGGCAGCATGTCACACGAGTTCCATGTATTGG
The DNA here is from genome assembly GCF_022398425.1 of Shewanella sp. Isolate7. NCBI lineage: Bacteria > Pseudomonadati > Pseudomonadota > Gammaproteobacteria > Alteromonadales > Shewanellaceae > Shewanella > Shewanella sp. Isolate7. Next base: position 48,940 of record NZ_JAKEVJ010000001.1, read on the forward strand.
CGAACAGTGGTGAAGACTTAATCGCTTACTCAACCGAGAGCGATTACGCCGCCAACATCGAGAAGGCCGAAGCGCCCATTCCAAGCGAGCCACGCGGCGCCGCCACCATGGAAATGAGCGTTATCGACACACCAAACGCCAAGACCATCGAAGAGTTGGTTGAGCAGCACGGTATCGCCATCGAAAAAACCGTTAAAACGATTATCGTTAAGGGTGCCAGCGAAGACACACCACTGGTTGCTGTGATCGTTCGCGGCGACCATGAACTGAACGAAGTCAAAGTTGAAAAACTCGACGCGGTACTTTCACCGTTCGAGATGGCCGACGAAGCTGAAATCCGCGCCGCCTTAGGGGCAGGTCCCGGCTCACTTGGCCCAGTAGGCATGACCATCCCTGTGTATGTGGATCACAGCGTTAACGTGATGAGCGACTTTGCCGCCGGTGCCAACCAAGACGGTAAGCACTATGTGGGCATCAACTGGGAACGCGATGTGCCACAGGCTCAGGTTGCCGACCTGCGTAACGTACTCGAAGGTGAGCCTAGCCCATGTGGTAAAGGCACCATCGGCTTGCTACGCGGTATCGAGGTGGGTCATATCTTCCAGCTAGGCACCAACTACTCCGAAGCCATGGGCGCTAACGTACTGGATGAGAACGGTAAGGCACAGACCCTGCTGATGGGTTGTTACGGTGTCGGCGTAAGCCGTATCGTGGCCGCCGCCATTGAGCAAAACCACGATGATCGCGGCATCATCTGGCCAGACGCCATCGCACCTTTCAAGGTGGGTATCCTGCCGATGAACATGCACAAGTCGCATCGCGTTAAAGATATGGCCGAGCAGCTGTATCAAGATCTCAACGACGCAGGTATCGAAGTCCTATTCGACGACCGTAAAGAGCGTCCAGGCGTGATGTTTGCCGATATGGAGCTGATTGGCCTGCCACACGTTATCGTGATTGGCGATCGCAACATCGACAACGGCGTATTCGAGTACAAGAACCGTCGCACCGGTGAGAAGCAAGAGATCCCATTCGAGCAGATGGTCGACTTCATCAAGTCTGCTAACTAGGACGATAAAACTCGCTTAAACAAGAGTTCACTTACACAAACGCCCGGCATCTGCCGGGCGTTTGTGGTTTTCTAAAATTACTGTAATGCGGTTAAACAAACTATTTGAGTTCTACCACGCCTGGGTAATATGCGTCTACTGGTGAGGTAGTTGGCAGCGCCTTAGCGGTTACCGCACCTCCAGCCAAAGGTGCTGCAAACAATATATCCCCCGAACTCTGTCGCATTATGCCCAGAATGTCACCGTTGCTGTCTTCAGTGAGATAACCTACGACTTCCCCCTGTCCCAAGGTTGCAAACTGCTGCACCTGGTTGAGCAAGGGATCAAACTGCATCAGCAGACCATTCTTGGTTCCGTAGTAAAGCTTGCCGTCAGAAGCCGCCAACAAAGCGGTAGACGGAATATCCACAAGGCCTGTCACGGCATCACTTCTGATTGGTGCTGCGCAATCATCGGTGATTTGTTGAATCGTTCCCTCCCCACTGACACCACTTGCCGCCGTAGGTAAATACCAGTGGCTACTCGCAGAAGAATAGGTCATGGCTCTGACGGGGGCATGTGCCCCGTTGCTGACAAAGGAACCTGTATTGGCGCGCGCCTTTGTTTGCAAATCAAAGCAATAGAGATTGGCGTCTGAAATGACCCATGCCTGAGTGTCTTTTAGAGCCACTTCTGTGGTTGCCTCTGCCTGACCGGTACTGTCAAAACTGGCAATGGCAGAATAGGCCAGGGTGTCCGGATCTATGCTGTACAGCACCAGCCGGAACGCATCGTTAGTGTCGGTTCCAAGGCCAATGAGTTGCCCTTGCGAATCTTCTTTAAGCGCAATGCCTGGACGGACTGATTGGTTACCGCTTCCGTACTTGATCAGGGCATTAGTTGGATCGTAGCTGAACGTCGCCCCCCATCCTTCAAACCCTGGCGCAAACCAAACTCCGCTGAAAATATTACCGCTAGAATGCACTAACGGTTTGCCAATCGGATAGGCGCCCGCCGCATAACCCAGACTGGTTACAGTGACGCTATCATCCAAACGATCCTTAGTGACGATCGCACCGTTGCGGGTCGCTCCGCCGTCATAGCTTAAAACAGACACGTACCTGTCATTGATGTTGTCATTGGGGAAATCGGCGACACCAGGATCCCCCATGAAGAGATAACCTCGGTCTGCGCCAGCCACAATAAATGCGCTATCTGTAAAGTTAAGACCACCGACACTGCGAACCTGCGAAGGTTTTACCGTGTAGCCGCCAATCACATTCGAACCACTACTGCGCACCAAATCAGCAAAAACGGTTGCCGCATTATCTCCATTAGCAATATACAGCGCTCCTCCTGTGGTGGATGGTGCAATTCCCGTTGCGATTGCTCCTCCCCAATTGGAAAAGCGTCTGACATCGCTTGAACTACCATTCACTGTGTTTACTTCTGTCAGCAAAGGGGCCTGTGAACCGATTCCTTTGCAAACAGAGTAGCGGTTATTTCCAATCCAACTGAATACCCCCATGCTGTTTCTGCAGTCAGAATTGACGGTACCAAGGCCTGCACCTTCGCGGTCGCTGACATCAAAAATGGTTTTATCCTCAAAGCTATTTGCACTGAGAAAGGCGTCTCCATAGGTACTGATGTAATTGCCACTGTAGGTGTAGATAAATTCACTAATAAAACGTGAGTTGAGGTAGGAAGTGGGAACCCAAGGCTGACTTAAATCCGCTGAATTGGAAGGCATGAGTTCAAACACATTGGTCTTGGTCGCATTCACTCTACTGTAGTTGGCAATAAAGATGCGGTTTTCACCATTCCATTGCATATGGGCCAGTGGCGAGCGACCAAAAGTATCTCCCTTAGCATCGGGGGCACCAAGGTCTGCGACCCAGGCAAATTTAAGATAATCCGCACTGGCAGGATCTATGTTCAGGTAAAACACCCTCCCCGCATCCAACACACTGCCAAACTTGGCCAAACCAAACAGCGCGTTTCCGGATGGGTGTATCAACAAGCGGCTAGCAAACCCATAAACTCGATAACCGTTGACGACTTCATACTCAATATGGCGTAACACCTCCACCGCTTTGGTTACCGGATCGAAGCTCATCACGGTCGCGCCGCCGTACAAGCCCTCATTTGGCAGCATAAAGAAGAACTTGCCCCGCTCTGGGCTGAACACCAAGCCCAAATAGTCAGTTGTCTGTACCCCAGGTTTGCCCTTCAGACTCATCAGCGAGTGTATTTCATTGAGGTTCTTCTCGCTGATGGAATAGAGGCCACCAACCTGATCCTCACCGCCTAAGGAACTGCTTAAAATCAGCGTATGACCACTGGGAACTGGGTTAGTAGCTATGCCCGTACTTGGCTTATTGCTAATGGACACAGTTACCGGGCTACTGTCGAGCTTGCCATCATTAACAATAAGCTGAGCAACATAGTTGCCTGCAACATCCAGCGTAAACTGGCTACTAGCCTGACTGGTACTGCTCAGCGAGGCCGCACTGGCGGCAGGCTTACTGAGCAATGCCCAGCGGTAACTCAAGGTATCACCATTGGCATCAAAGGATGCCTGGCCACTAAGAGTCACCTGGCTACCTAGATCAACTTGTCTATCGCTGCCTGCATCGGCAACAGGGGCAACGTTTTTGGCTATGTCATGAATAAGTACGGTATCAGGCAGACTGTTGCCCTTACCGTCACTTACCACCAACTGCACGACATAGTCACCCACGAGATCGGTTTTAAGCATCGGATTGGCACTAACGGCATCAGTCAATTGAGCCGCGCTGCCACTTGGTCGGGTCAGCAGCGCCCACTGATAGCTCAGGCTATCGCCGTCGGCATCGTAGGAGGCGCTGCCATCGAGCAATATGCTCTGACCTGCTTCAGCTGCCAAGTCTAAGCCGGCAGAGGCCACGGGTAAGGTGTTTTTATCAAAATCACGCACTATGACGGTCGCGGGCGTGCTGTCGAGCTCACCATCATTGACCACCAGCTGGACGATGTAATCGCCACTGACATCGGCCACAAAGTCAGTCGTTATGGTGTCGGTAGCACTCAGCACGGCGGCACTGCCTGCTGGCTGGCTCAATAATTTCCAGCGATAGCTGAGTGTTTGGCCCTCAGGATCTGTGGAGCGACTACCACTTAAGTTCACCCTACTGCCTTTGCTGGCCTTTTGGTCACTACCAGCATCGGCAACTGGGGCGAGATTCACATCGGTTATCACCACAGTGTCCGGGGAACTATCAGCGTAACCATCGTTCACAATAAGCTGCACCACGTAATGGCCCTGTATATCTAGGGTGAGTTCAGGCTGGGCAGCACTTGTATCGGTAAGCACAGCCTGACTCCCCCGAGGCTGACTCACCAGACTCCAACGATAACTGAGCGGATCACCATTTCCATCGGTGGAGGCACTGCCATCGAGCAGCACAGTTTGCCCCGGGGTGCCTTTGATATCGCTGCCCGCATGCGCCACCGGTGGCAAATTAGTGTCAGTCAGCAGCACAGTCACTGGCAAACTGTCTCGGGCACCATCGTTGACGATTAGCTGCGCCACATAGCTACCGGGAACATCGGGGGTAAAGAAAGGATGGACACTGAATGGCTCACTGAGGGTTGTCAAACTGGCAGCGGGTTTATGCACCAGTGACCAGCGGTAGGTTAAAGTATCACCGTCCGGGTCGTGGGAGGCGCTGCCATCCAGATGCACTTCCTGCGAAGTAGCTATCTGTCTGTCCTGCCCGGTTACCGCTATGGGCATCCGGTTTACAGCAGAAGCGGCGTGAATGGTCACTGTGGCCGTTTGGCTGGTCGTGCTGGCATCTTTCACCACCAAGGCCACTATGTAGTCGCCTGCCACATCTGGGGTCAAACTGGTTTCGGCAATGCTAGTATCCAAGAGATTAGCCTGACTGCCCGTTGGTCTGGCCACTAAATGCCACTCATAAATTAAACTGTCGCCATCTGCATCATATGATCCTGAACCGCTTAGGCGAACAGCTGAGCCCAGAGCCGTAAAAGCGCCTGCCACAGGTTTGGCAACCGGCGCCGTATTGGTATCCGAGATAATGACTCTGTCCGGCGCGCTCGTTAGCGTGCCATCACTCACCACCAGCTCAGCAATATACTGACCGGCAACATCATGCTGCAACAGAGGAAAGGCCGTCATGTCGCGATAGAGAGTTGCCTCGCTTCCCGAAGGACGCTCAACCAGTGTCCACGAATAACTCAGGCTATCGCCATCCACATCAAAGCTTTGACTGCCATCGAGCACCACAGCGGCAGAGCCGGACAGCTTAATATCTGCCCCGGCATTCGCGACAGGAGGCGTATCTGTATCGGTTATCACCACCACGGCCGGCTTACTGCTTTGGCTGCCATTATTAACCACCAGCTGTACACGGTATTCACCGGGGCGGTCGAGTGTCAGTCCCGGGTAAGGGCTTGAAGAGTCTGTCAGCTGGGCTGCACTTCCAACTGGCCTGTCAAGCAGTTGCCACTGGAATGTGAGCGGTTTGCCATCTGGGTCATGGGAGCCACTGCCATTAAGAACCACACTGGCACCGGACATGGCACGAATAGGGTGCCCGGCATCGGCTATTGGCAATACCACTTCAACGGGTGGCTTAACAGGAGGAAGCTCTTCTGAAGTTTGATTGTCTCCACTACATCCATGTAGCAATGTTAATCCCAATACCACACAACAAAACCTAATCTTATCCATAACGCACCCTCACACAATATTTTTACTAACTATGTTCAATAATTACAAATTAGGCAACAAAATAGCTAAAACAACGCCTTACATCATACAAACGAAGTAGGTCAAGGAAACAAAAATGCCCAACCTATTCCAAGGCCGGGCATTATCCTCAAAGTCAGGCTAGACGAAGCCTAGACCATTACCTCTGATCCTCAATCACTAGCCCATCATCGGCCAAGGCCCCGGGTGCCACCAAGGCCACCTCGCCTGATAGTTGGGTCTCGGCGCGGATCGACGCCTGCACGGCGGCGACATCCAGCTGTGGCCGCGTCGTCTCATCCACCTCGCACAACAGGCGCATCACATCATTCTCCTGCTGACGGGTGACAACCAGTCGCACCTTAACAATGCCGGGATGACGAGCGCGTACCCGCTCCACCTGCTCAGGATGTACAAATAGCCCCTTCACCTTAGTGGTCTGATCGGCGCGTCCCAGCCAGCCCTTGATGCGCATGTTGGTGCGCCCACAGGGGCTAGCGCCCGGCATAATGGCCGACAGATCGCCGGTGGCAAAGCGCACCAGGGGATAATCGCGGTTAAAGCTGGTCACCACAACCTCACCCACTTCGCCCTCGGGCACAGGTGTCAGGGTACCGGGACGCACGATTTCGACGATAATCTCTTCGGCCACCACAAGCCCTTCACCCGAGACGCTCTCGAAGGCGATAAGCCCCAGATCTGCGGTGACGTAGGCCTGCTTGACGTCGATATCCGCCGCCTCGAAGCTGGCCTTGAGGGATGGGGTTAACGCCTCGCCGGACACCAGCGCCTTAGTGATCGAGCTGGTGTCCATCCCCTGCTCCCTGCCTTTCTCCAGCAGTATGTTGAGAAACGAGGGGGTGCCGCAGTAGCCATTGGGTTTGATTGAGCCTATCAGCGCCAGCTGCATCTCGGTCTGTCCAGGACCCGCGGGGATCACTTTGCAGCCACAGGCCTGGGCGCCCGAGTCCATGATGAAGCCGCCGGGCGTCAGGTGGTAGGCTAGGCAGTTCTGCACAATATCGCCGGGGCGGAAGCCGGCGGCGAAGAAGGCCTGGCCCATGCGCCACCAGTCATGGCCGTCACATTCGGGGTCTAGGATAGGCCCTGGCGACTGGAAGATGCGGCCACTTGGCCTGTCTGGCGTCATGCCGGCAAAGGGTGGCTGCTCTGCCTGCAGGCGGATCAGGTCGGCCTTACGGGTAATGGGTAGGGTTGCCAGCGCCTCACGGCTATTAATCTGAGTGAGGCAGACCCCCTCAAACAAGCGGGCAAAGTAGTCGCAATGACGGCTGGCATAGTCTAGCTGCTTGGGCAGCGCCGCCATCAGTTGCTGTTCGCGCTCGGCAGGGGCGATAGCCTCTTGGGGTTTGAAATACTCGGCCATATTGCCTCCTACAGCCAACGCTTACGGCGTTTATAGGACTTTAAGTTCTTGAAGCTCTTGCGGGTCTCGTTGCCGCCCCCCAGATAGAACTCCTTCACATCTTCGTTGTTGAGCAGTTGGGCCTTGGTGCCGTCGAGCACTATCTTGCCCGACTCCATGATGTAGCCATAGTTAGCGGCCTTGAGGGCATAGTTGGCGTTTTGCTCCACCAGCAACATGGTAATTCCCTGCTCGCGGTTGATCTTCTCTATGATGCCAAATACCTCTTTGACCAACAGGGGCGAGAGGCCCATAGAGGGTTCGTCCAAGCAGATCATCTTAGGCCTGGCCATGAGGGCGCGGCCGATGGCCAGCATCTGCTGCTCACCGCCCGACAAGTAACCCGCCAGCCCGGTGCGCTCCTTGAGGCGCGGGAAGTAGTTGAACACCATCTCGATATCCTGGTTCACCTGACCATCACGGCGGGTATAGGCGCCCAGTTTCAGGTTTTCGATCACCGTCATATCCTCAACGATACGGCGCCCCTCCATCACCTGAAACAGGCCAGAGCGCACCACCTCATCGGCGTTTTTCACGTCGATACGCTCGCCCATGAAATGAATATCCCCGCGGGATACTTCGCCATTTTCCGTCTTAAGCAAGCCTGAGATCGCCTTAAGGGTGGTGGACTTACCTGCGCCGTTTGGCCCGAGCAGGGTAACTATCTCCCCCTGGGGCACCTCTATGCTCACGCCGCGTAGCACCTGGATCACATCGTCATAGACCACTTCAATATTGTTGATCGAGAGAAGTGGTGTCTCGGGCTTTAACTGCACTGCTTGTGTCATAACAACTCCAAGGTCAAGAAGCGGGCCGAGCAAGACTCCCTTACCCGGCAGATGGAAAAGAGATTAATAGCCTAACCAGTCGACGCGACGCTCAAGGGTCACCTGATTAACCTTTTCGACCTTGATGTCGCCATGGTTAAAGTTACCCTTGTAGATGTTGACCTGGTTGATGCCGCGGTGATCCTCTGGGGTCCAGGTGGCTGCCAGGCAGACGCCCTCTAGTCCCTTAGGCACCCAGTTTTTGTGTGCGTACATGCCCTTCTTCACATTCTCACCCGTAATACCGCCGTTGGCCTTGGCCCACTCCATCGACTCCTTCATGAAGTAGGTCGAACAGACGCCGCGGATATAGTGATGCAGGCGCTCCTCTGTGCCCGTGCTGTCAGACATTTTCGAGATCTCACGTACTAGCTTCATGCCGGGTACATCATCGGTCCAGAACGGCGTCATGGTTGGGAAAATATAGTTTCTTACCCCCTCACCGGCCGCCTTAAACACCAGCTTGTCGCCGCCCCAGATGTTAGACATAAACTGGATATCGGTACCCACAGTGTCACAAGACTTGATCAGCGACTGCACCGAGCCCCCCAAGTTACCGATATAGCCGTAGTTGGTGCCCGAACTCTTGAGGCTCAGACACTGGGCCTTGAAATCGCCCGGCTTCATGGAGATCACCACAGAGGGCTGCACGTCAAAGCCCAGCTCGGTGGCGTATTCGGCGCAGGCCTCTTTAGGCGCGTTAGGGAAAGGATGGTTGGCGCCAATATGGGTAAACTTAGGCTTGCCCTTACCGCCCTTGGCCTTCCAGTCATCGGCCGCCCACTGCACCAGGCCACGACAGGCATCTGAATAGGATGCGCCATAGAAGAAGTTATAAGGCGCCGGCTTAGTGGTCTTAGGGTTCTTACCCTGAGGGTCTGTCAGGTGGCCCGAATAGGAGGCAGAGAAGATAGGCGTCTTATCCTTGGCGGCAAAGGAGATCAGCGCCTCGGTGTCGGCCGTGCCCCAGCCCTGCATGGCCACCATGTTCTTGCGCGATAGCCACTTCTTATAGGAAGCAATCGCCTGGGGCACCTTGTAGGCGTAATCTATGGTCTCATACTCCAGCTGAGTGCCGTCGATACCGCCGTGGGCATTGATATAGGCCAGGGCGTCACGCACGCCGTCGGCGTAGGGCTTACCCACGAAGGCAGTAGGCCCCGACATGTCAGCAAGGTGGCCAACAAAGACACTGTCTTCGGCCTGGGCGGCGCCAGCGGCAAAGGTTAAACAAGCAAGCGTGGTGCTAAGCAGTATTTTTTTAGTCATCATTTTCTTCCTTCAACATGATCCATAAAGATTGAATGCGGTTAAGGCAGCGCTACAGCCAGGTTTAACGCTCATTGCGATTCAAACTGTGTCGGTTTTACAGCAAATTGATTTGTTCTCGCCCTTATCTGTCTTCGATTTAGTAGGCGAAGGGGTAGCACTTCCAGTAGTTCTTGATCTGTCCCCAGCGATGGGCCAGTCCCTCGGGCTCGAAGATGAGGAACAGGATGATCACCAGGCCGATAGCCATCTCCTTGATATAGGCCAGGCCGTCGGTGACCATGGGCAGGTTGCCAAAGTCAGTGTATTTCATCAGGCCGACTATCCCCTCTAACACCTCGGGCAGTAGCACCATGAACACCACGCCCATCAGAGTGCCCTTGATTGAGCCCAGGCCACCGATGATCACCATGGCCAGGAACTGAATCGACATTAAGATGGTGAAGCCCTCGGACGAGACATAGCCCAGGTAGTGGCCATAGAGGGCGCCACCTATCCCGGCGTAGAAGGAGGAGATACCGAAGGACAGCAGACGGTACTTGTTGAGCTTGACCCCCATGATCTCCGCCGACAGATAGTGGTCGCGCACCGCCACGAAGGCGCGGCCGTCACGGCTACGCATCAGGTTACAGCCCCAGATGTACATGAACACCAAGGCAAACAGGGCGATGAAGTAGAAGCTCATATCGGTATCGAAGTCGAAACCGAACAGGCTGACGGGCGCCGCCATGGCCCCGGACGCACCGCCGGTAAACCACTCGGCGCGGCCGAAGAAGTCCTGAATGATGAACTGCGCCGCCAGGGTGGCGATGGCCAGATAGAGCCCCTTGATTCGCGCCGCCGGCATACCGAACATCATGCCGACGCCCATGGTGAGAAAGCCCGCCAGCGGAATACAAAACACCACAGGGATGTTAAAACTGGTGTTGAGCCAGGCCGAGGCGAAGGCGCCGAAGCCGAAGAAGGCGCCGTGCCCCAGGGAGATCTGCCCAGTGAAGCCCACCAGGATATTGAGCCCCAGCGCGGCAATGCCTAAGTAAGAGATCTGAATAAACAGGGTCAGAAAGTAACCATCGAGTACCAGGGGCGCGGCGCAGGCCAGCGCGATCACCAGGCAGGTCACCAGGCGTATGGTCTTGGTCTCAAAAATCGTGTTGTCAGCCTTATAGCTGGTGCGAAAATCCCCGCACGGGCGCATCGCTAAACTAGACATAGAAAACTCCTTGAACTGCAATAGGGTCGAACGTAATTAGGTGTGTCATGGCTATGCTCCTTAGATGCGCTCGATGTCGCGGGTGCCGAACAGGCCATAGGGCTTGAACCAGAGAATCACCAACAGCACATAGAAGGGGGCGATGTTGTACAGGTTGCCCACATGCAGCCATTGGCTGTCGAAGAACTCGGCAACGTTTTCCAGTACGCCTATCACCACGCCACCGACGATGGCGCCGACGATTGAGTCCAGTCCGCCCAAGATCACCGCAGGGAACACCTTGATGCCTATAGTCGAGAGCGAGTCTGATACGCCGTTCACCATGCCTATCACCACACCGGCCGTGGCCGAGACGGTCGCGGCAATGCCCCAGCTCATGGCAAACACCTGCTTGACCGAGATCCCCAGGCTCTGGGCCACCTGCTGGTCAAACGCCGTGGCACGCATTGCCAGGCCATGCTTGGAGTATTTAAAGAAGAGGAAGAAGGCGGCCATGATCAAGATGGCGATGATGGTACTCATCAGGTACGCCAGCTCGATGTTGAGGCCGAAGATGGCGATAGACTGGGTATCGAACACCTTAGGGTAGCTCTGTGGCGAGACGCCGAATATCCACTTGGTCAGCGACTGGAAGAAGATAGACAGGCCGATAGTCACCATGATCACCGAGATGATGGGCTCACCGATCATGGGGCGCAGCACTATCATCTGCAGCAGCACGCCGAACACCGCCATGAAACAGAGGGTGAACAGGAAGCCGACAAAAAACGGCAGCTGGAAATAGGTGAGAAATGCCCAGCAGACCCAGGCCCCCACCAGCAGAAACTCGCCCTGGGCAAAGTTAACGATCTGGGTCGACTTGTACACCAACACGAAACACATACCCACCACGCCATACAGCAGGCCGACGATCAGGCCGTTGACGATGAGTTGCAATAAGAGTTCAAAGTTCATGATGCTCTCCTTTGAGTGGCGTCGCCCTCGAGACGATGCTGTGGCGCGATCACTGTCGCCACCTTGACTTGGGTTTGAATGCGCGACTTGGTACCGTCCTGGAAGGTGATCACGGTATCGATATCCACATGGGGCTGGTCGCCATAAATGGCCTCGATGATCTCGCCATACTTGTCGGCGATGACGCCACGTCTCACCTTACGGGTACGGGTCAGCTCGCCGTCATCGGCGTCCAGCTCCTTGTAGAGCAGCACAAACTTGTTGATCTTCTGCGCCTCGGGCAGAGTCTGGTTCACCTGCTCCACCTCCGCCTGCAGCTGCTCATAGACCTCGGGCAGACTCGACAGGTTGGTGTAGTTGGTAAAGGCCAGCCCCTGCTGCTCGGCCCACTTGGAGACGATGCTGAAGCGGATACACAAGATGGCGGACAGATAAGGCTTGTCCTTGCCCAGAATCACCGCCTCACCGATGAAGGAGGAGAACTTGAGCTTATTCTCAATATATTGCGGCGAGTACTGAATGCCCTGGCTGGTCTTGGCCAAGTCTTTGATGCGGTCGATCACCACCAGATGGCCCGACGGCTTGAAGTAACCTGCGTCCCCTGTGTGCATCCAGCCATCTTTGACATCTTCCTCATAGGCGGCCTGATCGCCCAGGTAGCCGTTGAACATGCCCACCGTCTTGGCAATCACCTCACCCACCCCTTCGCTGTCGGTGTTGATCACCTTAAGCTCGGCGGTATCGAAGGCCACGCCTACCGTGTCGTAATCCACGTCATCTTCTTGGTGTATGGTGTAGGCGCCGCACATCTCTGTCTGACCATAGAGCTGACGCAGCGGCACGCCTATCGCCTGGAAGAACTTGAAGGTATCTGGCCCCATGGCCGCGCCGCCTGTGGCCGCCGACTTGAGGAAAGAGAAGCCCAAGCGGTCACGCAGCGCCTTCATCAGCACGATATCGGCCAGCTTAGAGCGTCGGCCCTCGGCCAGACGCTGCTCGGCGCGCTTCATGGCAAAGTCGAACAGCTTCTGCTTGAAAGGTGTCGAGTCCATCATGCGCGCCTTGACGTCGGCGAGGATCCCTTCCCACACCCGAGGTGCCAGCAGCACGAAGCTTGGACCTATCTCGCGCAGATCCGCCATCATGGTTTCCTGCTCTTCGACGAAGTTAACGATCTGACGGGCGATAAGCGCCTGGCCCACAGCATAAACCTGCTCCATGATCCAGGGCAGCGGCAGCACGGAAACATAGTTGTCGCCCGGCGCGCGGGGATCGGCCCGCAGGTAGGAACAGCAATGGTCGATAAACTTGCTGCCCTGTAGCAATACGATTTTGGGCTTAGAGGTAGTGCCCGAGGTGGTGCAGTAGATGGCGATGTTCTCCGCCTTGCCCGCATCCACCAGGTTGTCGTAACGGCGCGGATCTGTGTTGTCCACCTCCTGGCCGATTCGATAGATCTCCTCGACGCTGATAAGGCGTGGGTCGTCATATTTACGCATGCCGCGCGGGTCACAGTAGACGATATATTTCACCGAAGGGATGCTGTCGCCCAGCTCCAGCAGCTTGTCACACTGCTCCTCATCTTCGGCGACGATCACCTTGGCCTCGCTGCGATTGAGCAGATAGGCCACCTCTTCGTGCAGCGAGTCTTGATAGACACCCAGAGAGAAACAGGCCAGCGCATGGGCGGCGACTTCGCCCCAGACCCACTCGGGACGATTCTCCCCCAGCAGGGCGATGGTGCTGTGGGACTCGATACCCAGGTGGTCAAAGGCCAGCGCCATCCACTTCACCCGGTTGTGATAATCTTGCCAGCTGAATTCGGTCCAGATGCCGAACTCCTTCTCGCGCATGGCGACCTCGCTACCCCAGTTGGCCGCATTATGGCGCAGGATCTTGGGAAAGGTGTCGAGAGAGCCCATGTCGAAGGCCCGCGCCGTCGACGCATTATTTACCTGAGTCATTAGCCAACCTCTTGTAATTGCTCGTCATCTTCAAGGCCTAAATAGGCCTGTCTCACGTGCTCGTCGGCCATCACCGCCTCGGGCAGGCCACAGATCAGTTTCTTACCGAAATCGAGCACCATCACCTCATGGGAGATATCCATCACCACCCCCATGTCGTGTTCAATCATCACCACGGTAATGCCAAATTCTTCGTTGAGATCCAGGATATAGCGGGCCATATCCTCCTTCTCCTCCAGGTTCATCCCCGCCATCGGCTCGTCGAGCAAAATCAGCTTAGGATTGAGGGCCATGGCACGTGCCAGCTCAACTCGCTTGCGCAGGCCGTAAGAGAGGGTGCCGGCGATAGATTTGCGCACATGGGAGATGTCGAGAAAGTCGATGATCTCCTCCACCTGACGGCGATGGGTCAGCTCCTCTTTCTGCGCCGGAGACGCCCAGTAGAGCGGGCCGGTGAGCCAGTTGTTCTTCATCAGGTGGTGACGGCCCACCATGATGTTGTCCAGCACCGACATGTGACCAAACAGCGCCAGGTTTTGAAAGGTACGGCCTATGCCGAGATCGGCACGGGCATTGGGTCTGAGATGGGTGACATCCTGATTATCGAAATGAATCGTCCCCTTCTGTGGACGGTAGCGACCCGAGATGCTGTTGAGCATCGAGGTCTTACCCGCCCCGTTGGGACCGATAATCGAAAACACGGCGCCGCGCTCGACCTCGAAGCTCACATCGGTCAGGGCCTTTACCCCACCAAATGCGAGCGAGATCTGATCGACAGTTAAAATGGTATCTTTCACAACCCTACTCCTTTAAACGGCTCTGCCTGGGTGTTTCGGCGATGAGTCGCCCCGGCACATGCCAGGACGAGGGTTAAACGGGTAAAAAAAGCGGGGAGGAAACCCTCCCCCAAGAGCACTTACAAGGCGTAACGCATTGAGAACTGTGCGTAGTTAGAATCGACGTTCTGGTCGTCCAGGGCGAAGTTACCCACTTCGATGCCCACGGCCAGTGCCGGTGTCAGGTTTTGGAACAGGTTGACGCTCCACTGGCTGCGATCCGCATCCGACTCGTCGGTCTCGATACGGCCATACAGGAAGGTGCTGCGCAGGGTGTCTGTCCAGTAGTGACGGTAGGCCGCCAGATATGAGGTGGTAGTTTCCACCTCTTCACCGATAAGATCTGGCGTCACCCCAAGGCCCACATAGCGGCCCACTTCCCCCTGGTGGAACTGGAAACGCAGGTCGTCTTTACCGAAGGTGTTGATGCGACCGGCGATAGAGCCACCGAAGGCGGTTTCGCTGTTGCCGCCCAGGGTGTTGAGCTGACGGCCCAGGGCCGAGATGGAGACGTTACCCCAGTCGCCCTTGAAGTTATAACGAGCCACTACGTCCGGCAGATCGTCGTTAGCGGTATCACCGCCGTGACTCTCTGGGTTCTCGATAGAGACCTGGAAGCCACCTATGTCATAGCGGATCTGCCCCTGACGCACGAAGGCCAAACCGACTGTGGCACTGGCAAAGTCGGCGGTTTCCGGGATGGCGCTGGTGTTCATGAAGGTGGTCCAGGTCTGACCCACGGTTAAGTCTTTGTACTTGATGAAGGCATGACGCAGACGCGGATGGGCCGAGTTAGACACCACCTGGTTACCGCCACCGCCGAGGAAATCCATCTCGATGAAACCCATCACGTCGCCGTGAACATACTTGGTATTGAAACGAGACTCGTTGGCGAAGATACGGAACTGTGACGCGCTCTCTTCGAGCGGCGTGCCTGTGCCAATCCAGAAGTCGCGATAGCCGACGTCGCCGTTAACATAACGGGCATCGACCTTGAGGTAGCCGCCGAACGACAGCTTGCCGTCGTCGCCGACATTAAAGTCATAGCCAGCCATGGCCGAACTGGCCATAAGGCCAAGTGAAGTTGCGAGCGAGAGTTTTTTTATTGTTGATATCATCTTGATTATCCCCTTTTGTGGTTGCATTCAAGATGGAGAAATGCCTCCTTTGCCTCAATTGGGAATAGGTAGTAATGCAGCGGTAGTAGGCCAAAGGGCGCAATACGTGAGACTTAGACAGTAAGCACTAATACTTAAGTCGATGGCCGTAAATGCCGACTTTGGCCTTAACTGTGATATGTTGGCTTGAATAACAAAATAAAAGGAGTGAGCCGGGATGGCGAGATAAGCTCCTGAAAAGATAGGATAAGTGACAAATGTTCCCTAACTGGCTTTTGGTCGCCATCAGCATCAGCTACATCGGCCTGCTGTTTTTAATGGCGTTTCTGGGTGACAAGTACCGCGGCAAGTGGTTTTCCGGGCAGCACACCATCATCTACTCCCTGTCGCTGGGGGTCTATTGTACCTCCTGGGGCTTTCTCGGCACCGCCGGCCAGGCCGCCAACAACTCCTTTGCCTATCTGCCCGTCTATATTGCGCCTATCTTACTGTTTATCTTCGCCTGGCCCTTTATCCAGAGGGTGATCCGCGTCTGCCTCAAGCTCAACATCACCTCTATTGCCGACCTGCTGGCGGCCCGATTCGGTAAATCGCCGCTGCTGGCGGTGGTGGTCACCTTCGTCGCCCTGTTTGGCACCCTGCCCTATATCGCGCTGCAACAGAAGGCGATCGTCAACTCCTATGAGATCTTACGGCAAGACCATCTGCTCTCCTCCTGGCAGCTGGGCCTGGTGGTCAGCCTGATCCTCGCCGGTTTCACCATAGTGTTTGGGGTGCGGGCCATCGACGTGACCGAGCGTCATCCGGGCATGATGCTGGCCATCGCCTTCGAGTCTCTGGTGAAGCTCATCGCCTACCTCACCATAGGCATCTTCGTCTCCTTCTTCCTGTTCGACTCCCCCATGGAGATCTGGCAGAAGGCGACAGAAATCAAGCCGATAGCAACCGAGTTTACCTACCCTAACTTCATCTCGCTGTTTGGCCTGCTGATCATAGTGATGTCGGCATTTCTCTGTCTGCCACGTCAGTTTCAGGTGTTGATCGTCGAGCTGAAATCACAAAAACATGTGCTCTGGAGCCGCTGGACCTTCCCCCTCTATGTGCTGGTGTTTGCCTTCTTCGCCACCCCTCTGGGTCAGGCGGGCAACATCCTCTATGGCGACTCGCTGCAGAGCGATGCCTATGTGTTGTTTCTGCCGGTATTCAGCGGTGATATCTGGCTGGGGCTGTTTAGTTTTCTCGGCACCATCTCGGCGGCCAGCTCCATGGTGATCATCTCCACCATCGCCCTGAGCACCATGCTGAGTAACGAGATAGTCTTCCCCACACTATTTAAGATCAACAACATACAGAGCAACCACTTCCACAAGTTCCGCTCGCACCTGCTCAATATCCGCAAGGCGCTGGTACTTTTGGTGATCTTCCTGAGCTATGGCATGTTTCTCATCGCCCCGCCCGATACCCTGGCCTCCCTGGGTGAGGTGGCCTTCGGCGCCATCGCCCAGATAGGTCCGGCGCTATTTGCCGCTTTCCTGTGGCGCCGGGTCACGCTGATCGGCGTGTTGGTGGGGATCTCCAGTGGCTTCGCCCTCTGGCTGGTGCTCAACCTGCTGCCACAGCTCGGTCTCTATGGCCACCCGTTTGCCGGTAGCGGTTATTCGATGACGACTATGTCGACCTTGCTGGGCCTGTTTGTCAACGTGACGGCCATCTGGCTGGTTTCCTCCTTTACCCGCCAGAGCGTGCACGAGCAGATGCAGATAGGTCACTTCATCGAGCGCCCAGAGCTCGACAAGGCGCTGCCCGAGGTGCCTAAACATGTGAACCCCACCGAGCTTGAGCTACTGGTGGCCCGCTTCGTCGGCAAAGATAAGGCCGCCCAAGGCTTCTACTCCTTCTTCTCCTGTCAGCCCCAGCCAATTCAGGACAAGAACGCCCATAATCAGGCGCTTATCTTCTTTACCGAAAACATGCTCGCCAGCGTCATGGGCTCGGCCTCGGCGCGCCTGGTGCTCTCCTGCGCCCTCCATGGCCGCGACATCGCCATCGAGGATGTGGCCCAACTGGTAGAGGAAGCCTCCAGCCATCGCAAGGAGTTCAGCCGCAGCGTGCTGCACAGCGCCATCGAGAACGCCAGCGAGGGGATATCTGTCATCGACAAAGATCTCAACCTGGTGGCATGGAATCAGCAGTATCTCAGCCTGTTTAACTATCCGGATGACCTCATCTACATCGGCTGTCCGGTGAGGCAGCTGATTGAGTACAACCTCAAATTTGGCAAGGGTTATGTACCTAACTTGGATGAGCAGATTGAGCGACGCCTCAACTTCCTACGCCAAGGCAGCCGCCACAGCACAGAGCGCATCCAGCCCGACGGTAAGACGATCCGTATTCAGGGCAACCCCATTCCGGGCGGCGGCTTCGTGATGATCTTCTCCGACATCAGCATGTACCGCGAGGCTGAAAAACTATTGAAAGAGAAAAACTTAGATCTAGAAGCCAGGGTGTTTGAGCGCACAAAGCGCCTGGAGCAGGCCAACCTGCAGCTGGCTAAATCCAACGCCGAGCTGGCCGAGGCCCTGCAGAAGGTGGAGCAGGCACACCAGAAGAAGAGCCAGTATCTAAAGGCTTGTAGTCATGATCTGCTACAGCCTCTGTCGGCGGCACGCCTGTTCTCCTCCGCCTTTGTCCAAGGGGGTCAGCTGTCGAACAAGCAGAAGCAACAGATCGGCTATATCGACAACGCCCTGCAGGTGGCCAACGAGCTGCTGCTGGATCTCAACGAGGTGTCGCGCATCGAGGGCGGTACGGTAGTGCCCGAGATCACCGAGTTTGCCCTGCAGGAGGTGCTCGACTCTCTGGTAGAAGAGTTTAGCGCCATGGCCAGTACCACAAAGGCTGAGTTCAAATGCATCAAGACCAAGCTCTGGGTGCGCAGCGACAAGGTGCTGCTCAGACGCATCTTACAGAACCTCATCAGCAACGCGTTTCGCTATGCCGGTGGCGGTCGCATCCTGCTGGGCTGTCGCCGCCACGGCGATACCATCGCCATCCAGGTGGTGGATGATGGCCCGGGGATCCCGGATGACAAGCAGGCGGTGATCTTCGAGCAGTTTACCCGTTTGCAGCACTCGGGCCACGAAGGGGTCAACGGCCTGGGACTCGGGCTCAATATCGCCCAGGGCCTGGCAGAGCTGATGCAGCACAGGCTCACCCTGTCATCTAAGGTCAACCAGGGCAGTATCTTCAGCCTGAACCTGAACGCCGTCACCCCGAAACTTGTCGAGGAGCACGCCAGCCAGCCGGATATTCTCACCCTCAACGGAGTACATGTACTGTGTGTCGATGACGATCCGAACGTGCTCGCGGGCATGGAGGAGCTATTGAAGGGCTGGAAGTGTCAGGTCTATACCGCCTCCTCGGCGCAGCAGGCCAAGGCCTGTGTCGGCCAGTTTGCCAGTAAGATAGATATTGTGCTGATGGACTATCAGCTGGAGAACAATCAGAACGGCCTGGATCTCATGGCCGAGCTGCAGGCCATGTCCAGCCGCCCCATCCCGGCGATTCTGATCACCGCCACCATAGACGAAGAGGTGGTGCAGCGCACCAAAGAGTTGGGCTATGGCTATCTGCGCAAGATCATCAAACCCATCGCCCTGCGCGCCGTGATGAGTGCCACCCTGGCCAACAGCCTGCACAACAACTACTCGGCGCAGCCGAGCCCCCACTTTAACCTGGTAGACCCACTGACCGACTAACGAAAACGCCCCGCACCTGAAATCTACAGATGCGGGGCGCTTCAAGCTAGCTCAAACTGGGCCTATTGGTCCTGAACTTCTGTGGCTAAACCTCTTCCACTTCGGCGGTCAGCGGCGTCTTATCCAGGTAGAGCTGACTCATGGCGATCACCGCCTGGGTGCGGGTGTGTACCCCGAGCTTGAGGAAGATAGCGCTGGCGTGGGCCTTGATGGTTGCCTCCGACAGACCCAGTTCATAGGCGATCTGCTTGTTGAGCAGGCCATCGGCGAACATCATCAAGATCTTGTGCTGACGCGGCGACAGGCTGGCTATCTTGCTGCTCATGCTGTCCAGCGTCACCGCGCTGAGATCCTCACAGCCCGGCGGCGTCCACTGGCGTCCGGCCATCACGGCATTGATCGCCTTGACCATCTGCTCGACCGGCGAGGACTTGGGAATAAAGCCCGCCGCGCCGAAAGACATCGCCTTACCTACTGTGACCTTATCCTCCTGGCCGGAGATCACCACTATCCCGATATGAGGATAGCTATTACGAATATTGACGAGTGTGTTGAATCCATGTGCGTTAGGGATGTTCAGATCCAATAAAAGCAGGTCTGCATCCTGGTGCTGGGTTAAGATCTCATCCAGTGCCGTCACCGTCTCCGCCTCGAACAGCAAAGGCTGATCAAACTGGGTGGTTAGGGTGTTTACGAGTGCTTGTCTAAACAGTGGATGATCATCAGCTATTATTATTTTTAGTGGCTGTAACATTTTTGATCCCTCATATGTACTCATTTCCAGTCTACGCGAACCTTAGAGATTATCAAACAGGCCCAAAAGCCGTAGCCGAGGAACCACTTGTCAGTTAACATTTACATTACAACTAGATAGCGGCATAAATTTGCTAAAGCCCATCCTCGGCAGTGGCGTCAATATAGACTTATTATCTAGGTCAGGGCGCTATTATTTGTGCTAGAGATGGCGTATTGAGGAGATGGTCGGCGCTTAATGGTCCAATAACGGCCCATGGCTCGCACCGAAATGCCCCATGATTTGCCGAGAATCATCTATAGGCGCTGGCTTGAACATATCACACGGCTCACATATTCTAATCAATATCAGCCACGAAAATCATCGCCAAAGCGCTGGGCGAGACAGTACGCCTGGTCACTGTTAGCAAGAAGCATAATAGCGCTTCAAGACAATAAGAAAATCAATAAGTTAAATCCTAACGCACGACAACAGAAACCATTTAGAGGGAACGCAGTTGCCAGATAAGACAGCATTGGTATTAGGAGGCGGTGGTGCGCGCGCCGCTTACCAGGTCGGGGTACTCAAGGCGATAGTGCAGTTCTATCCCCGTAACCACGGCGTGCCCTTTAAGATCATCTGCGGCACCTCTGCTGGCGCCATCAACGGCACCTCGATTGCCACCCACGCCTCCTGTTTTCACCTCGGCGTACGTAAGCTAGAGTGGGTCTGGCGCCACTTTAACACCCATAAGGTGTACCGCTCCTCTTTCGGCGGCATCTTCTCCCACCTGGCACAGATGGCGCTGATGGGACTACAGGATGTGAAGATCAATACAGAAGCCGGTAGCCTGTTCGACAACCAACCCCTGAGAAATCTGCTGAACAACCTGATTAATTTCGAGCGGATCGATCGCAACATTGCCAATGGCGCCCTGCACGCCCTTAGCGTAGACACCTCCTGCTACAACTCGTCGCGCTCGGTGAGCTTCTTTCAGGCCGCCAAAGAAATTGAAGACTGGAACCGTGCCCGACGTGGCGGCCAGCGCACCCATCTGCATACCGAACACCTGCTTGCCAGCTCCGCCATCCCCCTGGTATTCCCCTCAGTGAAGCTCAATCGCGGCTACTACGGCGACGGCTCTGTGCATCAGCTGGCGCCCCTGAGCAGCCCGATCCATCTTGGGGCAGAGAAGATCATGGTGATCAACTTAGAGAGTCCCCACAAGCAGGTACATAAGGAGTTCGAACATCATCCCAAGACGGCAACCATAGCCGGTCACCTGCTCGATACCATCTTCTCCGACACCCTCAACAGCGATCTCGAGCGATTGCAGCGGATCAACGGCACCATAAACCTGATCCCCGAGGAGCGCCGCCATGAGGCGTCGCTCAAGAACATAGACACGCTGGTGATTAAACCCAGCGAAGATCTGAGTCTGCTGGCCGCCCAGCACTATCATGAGATGCCCCTGGCGGTGAAGCTGCTGCTAAGGCTGATCGGCATCAACCAGCAATCGGACTCGAGTATCGTCTCCTACCTGCTGTTCGAGCAGTCATACTGTAGCGCGCTGATCAACTTAGGTTATCAGGATGCCATGTGTCAGATAGATGAGATCAAGGCCTTCTTCGAAATCCCCTAGACCAGATTAGCAAGGTGTTGCCCAGACTCGTCAGCGCTATCCGATGAACAGCCTGAGGTGTGCTGGCCGAGAATGACCTGACTGGCACATTCGGCCCATAGCCGATAGCTGCTGGCGCTGGGGTGAAAGCCATCGCTGGCCAGGGCATCACTCGTCAACGGCAGCCTTAGCGGCAAGAGCTGGCAGGCATTCTGGTCGCGGCAAAACTGTTTTAAGGCCTGATTAAATCGCGCCTCTCTTCTTTGCAACACACCGGCCAGAGGCTGAGCAAAGCCGGGAAAGGCCCCCAGGGGGGGCAGTGGCGTCAACAGCAGCCTGGCACCCGGCGAGTCCTGTAACAGTCCCTCAATTAGCGCGCGGGTCGCGCTCAGCCAGCGCTGCACGCCTATGGGCGAGAGTAGATCGTTGACCCCCAGGGAGATAAGAATAACGTCGACCCGAATCGGTTCTTGCCGGATAAGGCTGAGCGTCTGGGGCGTCGTCATCCCCGACTCGGCCAGCAAGCGCCAATGCAGGCGAAAGTGGGGCTGCAACAGCGCCGTCAGCTGACCACTCAGGGCTTCATCCTGACGGGTCACGCCAACTCCTGCGGCGGCTGAATCGCCCAGAATTAATAGCCTAAGCGGCGGTCCCTCCCCCAGCTCGCCGCAGCGTGCGCCTTTGGGCTCGGGCAACCTGGGAGTGCGCCACTTGACCCACAGGGCCTGCATCAGCAGCAGCGGAGAAAATACCAATAACAGGCTTGCTCGCATCATAGGCTTGCCACCGCTTTAGCCCTGAAGCAGATAGTGCTCGGCCTTCTCGATACGCCGCGGCTTACCCAGGATGATCAATATATCCCCCGGGCGGATCAGCCAGTCCAGCTCGGGGCTTTCCACCTCGGCGCCGCTACGGCGCACCGCCCTCAGCTCCACCCTCAGCTTTTCCCAGGGAATAGCAGAGAGTGGCTGCCCTACCACCTGGGCCCCCTTAGGCAGGGCGACGGCGTGCAGCAGCTCCAGGGTAAAGTCTGTCTCCTCGCCGGAGAAGAAACCATGCAGATATTGGTAGTGATTGCGCCGCTCATACTCGAGGCGCTTGAGGATGCGGGTCAGAGGCACGCCGCACTGATAGAGCACCTGAGACACCAGCATCAGGCTGCCCTCTAAGGTCTCGGGGATCACCTGACTGGCGCCGGCTTCCTCTAATGCCTCCATCCCCTCATCGTCACGGGTTCTGACTAAGATCTTGGCCTCGGGCGCTAGCTGACGACACAGGGGCAAGACCTCATCGAGCACATGACTGCTGGTGAAGGTCAGCACGATCAACTTGGCCTGTTTAATCTGCGCCTGCTTGAGGATCGCCCGCTTGGCCACATCGCCAAAATAGACAGGCTCGCCAGCCCGGCGCGCCTCGGTCACCCTGGTGGGGTCCCTGTCGAGCACCAGATAGGGGATCGCCTCCGTCTTCATGAAGCGTGCTATGGTCTGCCCTACCCGGCCATAGCCCAAGATCAGCACCAGGTCGCTACTCTGCTCTGGGATCGGAATGGTTTCATTGCCACCCTGCTTGATGGACTTGACCCCATGCAGGCGCCTGGCGATATCCACGCTGTGGCGCACCAACCAGGGCGCTACGGCCATGGAGAGTACCGCCACCATCACCAGCTTAGTGCTGACGGTGATCCCCAGCAGCTGATAGTTGACCGCCAGCGCTAGCACCACGAAGCTGAATTCCCCCACCTGCGCCAGGCTGATGGCGGTTGCCACCGAGGTACGAAACGACTCCTTGGCGGCCCTGAGTAGGCCAAAGACGATCAGTGCCTTGGCGATGATCACCGCCACCACCAGCAGAATCACTTGCCACCAGAAGGTGATCACCAGGCTAAAGTCGAGCAGCATGCCGATAGAGATAAAGAAGAGCCCCATCAGCAGATCCCTGAAGGGACGAATATCTGCCTCCAGCTGGCGTTTATATTGGCTCTCACCAAGCAGCATACCGGCGATAAAGGCCCCCAGTGCCATGGAGAGACCAAGCCACTGAGTCAAGGCGCCTGTCACCAAGGCCACGACCAGGGTTGAGAGCACAAATAGCTCGTTGGAGCGCGAGCGGGCCACCTCGTCAAACACCTTAGGTAGCGCCCACTTACCCACGGCCATCAGCGCGACAAAGGCCAGTACCCCTTCGCCCATGGCCAGCAGTATCTCATGCCAGCTGAGCATCTCACCGTCAGAGGCCAGCAGCGGCATGAGGATCAGCAGCGGTACCACAGCCAAGTCCTGAAACAGCAGCACACTGACCGACAGCTCCCCGTGACGCCGTCTGAGCCAGCCGCGCTCGTTGAGTAACTTCAAGACGATGGCGGTAGAGGAGAGGGCGATGGCCGAGCCCACCACGATAGACTCGCTCAGATTAAGCCCCATCAACATGCTGATGCACATGGTTAAGACGGCAGTCACGAACACCTGGGCGCTACCCAGGCCAAACACTGTACGGCGCATGGCCCACAACCTGGGCAGAGAGAATTCGAGGCCGAGAGAGAACATCAAGAGCACCACCCCCAGCTCGGCCACCGAGTGGATCTGCTGCTGGGTGAACCAGTTGAACGCAGAGGGGCCACTGATCACCCCAGTGATCAGATAGGCCAGGATCGCCGGCAATCCCACCCGCCTAAAGAGGGCGATCGCCACTATGGCCATCATCAACATCAAAAGGATCTTAACCAGTATGCTGTGTTCCATTAACGCTCCATTCTACTTGCGCCGCCCTCAATTAAGCCTGCGCCAATTCGCCCCGTGGCGCGACCTCATAGTGTCAAGTTTATTGTCACAGTCAAAATACTGTCATCATCCAAGTTACCGCTACCTCAGACTAACTCAATGACAAATATAGACAAAATCATCATTTAGTATTAGGCACGATTTTTGCTTTATATAATCTATCTCGGGTCCGTTACATTGTGGAGTAAAGATTATGGACTTTGCCTTAGCGACAGAATTTTCGTTTGACGAATATCGCTATCAGCCAGATCACCATCACAATACAGTCGGTGCGCCTAACCTGGTCACCGTCATGCAGCAGCTGCATGAGAGCCTAGATCCACGGACGGTATTTGCCTGCTACGGCAAACTCATGGGACAACACTTGCCTGTGCAGGGAATCACCCTGTGCTATAAAGAGTATCAGCTAAGCTGGGGCGGTGAGCAAGGTTTACTAATAAAACAAAACCTTAGCCATGATGGGGTGAGCATCAGCATCGCCTATCGTCTGTCGGCGCCGCTGATCAAGCCACAGACAGAGCTGCTGTACCAGTTGCAGTCGCTGTTGCTGAGCCCTCTGGTGAACGCCATCGCCTACCAGCAGATGGCGAGACAGGCAATGCACGACTCACTCACCCAGCTTGGCAACCGCCGCTACTATGAGCAGAGTCTCAAACAGGTACTGGCCCGCGCTCAACGCCACGGCAACGCCATCACCCTGGTGGTGCTGGATCTCGATAACTTCAAGAGTCTCAATGATAAGTATGGTCACCTAGTCGGTGATGAGGTGCTGAGTCAATTCGGCCAGACGCTGAGTCAGGCGATTCGCGACAGCGATCAGGCCTTTCGCATCGGCGGGGACGAATTTGCACTGCTTATCGAAGGCGATGCCCAGGCGGCAAGCGTGCTGTGTGAACGTATCCTCGCCATGATGGAACACGACAGCCTGCTGAATAAGTTTCAGGTGCAGACCAGCATAGGCGTGGCTCAGTGGCAGCTAGGTAATGAGCCCGAGACCCTGTATCTCAGGGCAGACAAGGCCCTCTACCAGGCCAAGGCGGCGGGACGTCGCTGCTACCGCGTCGACTAGCAAGCGAAACAAGCTAACTCAGCTAAAATCGTGGCGAAAATCGAAGTGAAAATTGTATCAAAAACTAGGCACGCGGCAGCAAAGGACGCCGCCGTGTGAGTCCTATCCCGGCGTTAGGCGAGGCTAAACTGCCAGCCGCCCTCACCCTCAGCCGCCAGATAGCGTTTATCCACCCAGAGCCCAACCGCGGCCACTAAGTGTTCGCCTGCGAAAATCAGCGGGATCCGCCCGCGCTCCCAGGGCGGCACGGCAAACTCTTGCCACAGCTTCTTCAGCTCCCGCCCCTTGTCTCGCCCATGGGGGTGACAGCGCAGCGCGCCCGGGGCGCCAAAACGCAGCGTCATCTCATCACCTTTCAGACACAGCCGAGGCCCAGTCATGCCCCACTTCGCCACTAACTTGCTGTGGCTATCGAGGGGCCAGCTTAGCTCGTTCGCCCCTTGGGATAGTGTGTCAAGGCTCAGGTCTGACAAGACTTGCTCGCACCTGGGCTCAACCTCGACAGGGTCCAAATAGAGGGATCGCTGAAAACGTCTCAGCACCATAGATTTGATACGAATCGCCACCTGCGCATCGGCCTTGGCCTCGAACTGCGCCAGAATATCGGCAAGCTGCGCCGCCGAGGGCAAGGCGAAACCACTATGTTCGATAAAGCCCCGCAGTAGATGGGGGCGCCAGCGCTTGGGTTCTTGCGCCAGCACGCTGAGATCCAGCACAGGTTGCCGACTATAGGGCACTGACATCAGCATAGCGGGTAAGCGAAGACTCACCTCCTCGTCGATAAGCGCCTGCTGCTCGGCGCACAGCTGCGCGCTGCGACTCGCCGTGGCGGCAAAGGCCGGCCAGCGCGCCGTGAGGGTCGGCAGCACTTCATTTCGTAAGAAATTACGGTCGAAGCGACTGTCCTGGTTACTCTCATCCTCGATATGCTCAAGCCCCAGTGCCTTAGCAAACGCCTCTATCTGGGCGCGGGAACAGGTCAGCATCGGCCTGAGCAACAGATTATCTGGGGTAAAGGCCTGCACCTCTCCCATGGCCGCCAGCCCCTTGGGCCCAAGGCCACGCTTGAGCGCCAGCAATAGGGTCTCGAGTTGATCGTCCTGATGATGGGCGGTAAGCAGAATATCGCCAGGGGCCAGCTCACTTAACAGCGCGTCGTACCTCGCCTCGCGAGCCGCCGCCTCCAAGCTGATGCGGGCGCCGCTGGCTACGGTCACCGATTTAACCACGATAGGCAAACCATAGTCATGGGCGCGGCGCTCACAATGAGCCTGCCAGGCGCCAGCATTGCCGCTTAGGCCATGATGCACATGCACCAAAAGATAGTGATACTCGGGATGCACCTTGGCAAAACGGCTCAGCCCATAGGCAAGCACCTCTGAATCGACGCCGCCACTGTAAGCCAGCACTAACTTAGTGCCAGACTCAGGTGCGACACGCGCCAGCAACTGGGTCAGTGCCGCAGTCGGACAGAAGCTATCCTGCGCCATCTAGAAGAGGATCCTTACCTTGTCTGAGCCGGTCAGTGTCTCCAGCGCCAGCATCAGCTCGTCGGTCGGGTTGACCCGCCACTCATCCCCCAGCCTGAACTGGGCCTTGGCGGTGGGCTGAGCATAGTTGATCACCAAAGGTACACTCCCCGCCTTCCAGGGCTCGACAGCTTGTTGGAACTGGCTGAGCCACTCCGGATTGATGCTCTCGCCATCCAGATCGACCTCTACCGCGTGGGCGAAGTGACTGCGCGCCTCGCCCATGTCGATGATGTTACGGGCCGTCATGCGATTGCCGCCGGAGAAGTCGTCGAAACTCACCTCTCCTTCGACGATCAGGATCCTGTCTTTCTCCAGCAGTTCGCCAAATTTCTCAAAAGCCTCGGTAAACAACATCACCTCGAGGCGGGCACTCTTGTCATCCAGCGTCACCAGGCCCATCTTGGAGCCGCGTTTGGTCATCATCACACGGGTAGCCACCACCAGGCCTGCGGCCTTGGTTGTCTTGCCCCGCTCGGTAGGATGCACATCCTTGAGCCTGCCCGAGGTATAGTGCTTCAGCTCCTTGAGATACTGATTGATGGGGTGACCGGTGAGATAGAGGCCCAAGGTCTCCCGCTCGCCTTCGAGCCACACCTTATCGGGCCAGGGGGTGCACTGCACAAACTGCTGCTTGTTATCTTCCGGCTCGCTGTTGAGCAGACCGAACATATCGTGCTGACCAATCGCCTCGGCCTTGGCGTGCTGATCCGCGGCGCGTATCGCCTCTGGCAGAGTCGCCATCATGGCGGCGCGGTGCGGCCCCAGGTTATCCAGGGCGCCGGCGCAGATCAGTTTTTCGATAACTCTTCGATTGAGCTTCTTGAGATCGACCCTGGCACAGAAGTCGAACAGATCCACGAATGGACCGTCTTCACGGGCCTTGAGGATCGATTCCACCGGCCCCTCACCCACGCCCTTGATGGCGCCGATGCCATAGACGATGTTGAGGTCGTCATCCACGGTGAAACGGAACAGGCCCTTGTTGACGTCCGGCGGAAGCAGCGGCAAGCCCATGCGCTCACACTCGTCCACCAGGGTGACGATCTTGTCTGTGTTGTCCATATCCGCCGACATCACCGCCGCCATAAACTGCGCCGGATAGTGGGTCTTGAGCCAGAGGGTCTGGTAGGAAACCAGGGCGTAGGCGGCCGAGTGCGACTTGTTGAAGCCGTAACCGGCGAACTTCTCCACCAAGTCGAAGATCTTCATCGCCAGCTCGCCGTCGACACCGTTCTTCACCGCCCCCTCTTCGAAGATGCTACGCTGCTTGGCCATCTCCTCGGGCTTCTTCTTACCCATAGCACGACGCAACATATCCGCGCCGCCCAGGGTGTAGCCCGCCAGTACCTGGGCGATCTGCATCACCTGCTCCTGGTAGAGAATGATGCCGTAGGTTGGCTCTAGGATCGGCTTGAGACTCTCGTGTTGCCACTGTTGATCCGGATAGGAAACCTCTTCACGACCGTGCTTACGCTCGATGAAGTTATCTACCATGCCCGACTGTAGCGGCCCGGGACGGAACAGGGCCACCAGTGCGATCATATCTTCGAAACAGTCAGGCTGTAGTCGCTTAATCAGGTCTTTCATGCCGCGGGATTCCAGCTGGAATACGGCGGTGGTCTCATAGCGCTGTAGCAGACGGAAGGAGGCCGGATCATCCAGCTCGATCGCCTCGATACGCACCGGCTCTTTGCCCTGCTTCTCGAGGTGCGGATTGATCATCTGCAGCGCCCAGTCGATGATGGTCAGGGTCCTCAGACCCAGGAAGTCGAACTTCACCAGCCCCGCGGTTTCCACGTCGTTCTTATCGAACTGGGTGACAGGGTTGTGGCCCTCGGCATCACAATAGAGCGGCGCAAAGTCGGTGATCACTGTCGGGGCGATCACCACGCCCCCGGCGTGTTTACCCGCGTTACGGGTGACCCCTTCGAGCACCCGGCACATGTCGATGAGATCTTTAACCTCTTCGTCGGCATCATAGGCCTCGGGCAGCGCCGGTTCGGCCTCGAACGCCTTGGCCAGTGTCATACCGGGCTCTGCCGGGATCATCTTAGAGATGCGGTCGACGAAGCCATAGGGGTGACCCAGCACACGGCCCACGTCACGCACCACGGCCTTAGCCGCCATGGTACCGAAGGTGATGATCTGTGACACGGCGTCGCGGCCATAGAGGTCGGCCACGTGATCGATCACCTCGTCGCGTCTGTCCATACAGAAATCGACGTCGAAGTCGGGCATGGAGACACGCTCAGGGTTAAGGAAACGTTCGAACAGCAAGTCGAATTCCAGCGGATCCAGGTCAGTGATCTTAAGGGCGTAGGCCACCAAAGAACCCGCCCCCGAACCACGGCCAGGACCAATCGGGATGCCGTTGTCCTTACCCCACTGGATGAACTCCATCACGATAAGGAAGTAACCAGGGAACCCCATGTTATTAATTACGGTAAGTTCGACATCAAGGCGCTCGTCGTACTCGCCTCGGCGCTCGGCCCGCTCGGCCTCCTCTGGGAAGAGAAACTCGAGACGCTCCTCGAGCCCCTTCTTAGAGACCTCAATCAGGTAATCTTCGATGGAGAGATCACCTGTGGGGAAATTCGGCAGGAAGTATTCCCCTAGTCTCACCGTCACGTTGCAGCGTTTGGCAATTTCGACACTGTTTTGCAGCGCCTCGGGGATATCGTCAAACAGCTCACACATCTCATCCTGACTGCGGAAATATTGCTGCTCGCTGTAGCGACGCGGCCGTCTTGGGTCTGCCAGGGTAAAGCCATCAGAGATAGCCACACGGATCTCGTGGGCCTCAAACTGCTCCGGCTGTATAAACACCACCTGATTGGTGGCCACCACAGGTAGCTCTTTCTCACCCGCCAGCTCGACGGCCATATGCAGGTAACGCTCCTCGTCGGGGCGGCCGGTGCGGATCAGCTCGAGATAGTAACGATCTGGGAAATGGGTTTGATAGAAGGCGACCAGGGAATCCACCTGACCGCGGTTCCCCTTGAGCAGCGCCTTGCCCACGTCGCCATCTTTGGCGCCCGAGAGCAAAATTAGCCCCTCGCTGTAACGTTCAAGCCAGGCCTGGTCGATCACCGCCCTGTCTCTCACATGGCCACGCAGGTAGGCGTCGCTGATCAGCAGGGTGAGGTTCTTGTAGCCCTCGTTGTTCATCGCCAGCACCGTGATAGCGCAAAACTCGTCCTCGAAGCCCGGCACCAGCATGAAGAAGTCACAACCGACGATGGGCTTGATGCCTGCGCCGTGGCAGCCGCCATAGAACTTCACCAGACCACAGAGGTTAGTGTTGTCGGTCAGGGCCAGCGCGGCCATCTGATCTTCACTGGCCTTGGCGAGAATAGGTTTGACCTTGGCCAGGCCATCAGACATGGAAAAATCACTGTGTACGCGCAGGTGCACGAAACGAGGTTCTGACATATGGAGGTTCTAATTTAGTTAGCTAGTTTTCTAATATTTGTGCGGCGAACTACTCTCTTGAAAGAATCACCTTGAAAGAGTCGCCTTGAAAGAGTATCAGAGTCACACACAGGGCACCAGTTAATGGCGCCCCGGCGCATCGACTCAACAGGCGTCGAGACGCTCCTTGACCGGCCTGAAGCTCCTGCGGTGCTCGGCCAGGACACCATGGACCTCGAGCGCCTCAAAATGGGCTTTGGTGGGGTAGCCCTTGTGCTTGGCAAAGCCATACTCTGGATAACGCTCATCCAGGGCTTCCATCTCCCTATCGCGCACCACCTTGGCAACAATCGATGCGGCGCTGATGGCGGGGATCAGGCCGTCGCCCTTGATCACCGCGTGGCCCTCTAGGGTGGCGTCCTCGAAAGTGGGTACCCGATTGCCGTCGATAAGCACCCTATCGGGTCTGGCACGCAACCCAGCCACGGCACGCTGCATCGCCAGCATGGTGGCATGTAAGATGTTGAGCTCGTCAATTTCGCTCGGCGAGCAGCGCCCGACGCTGACATCCAGCGCCTTGGCCAGGATCTCCTCAAAGAGGGCGTCGCGCTTCTTCTCCGACAGCTTCTTGGAATCATTGAGTCCTTCGATGGGAGTGTTAGGGTCCAGCACCACGGCGGCGGTGACCACATCGCCCACCAAGGGGCCGCGGCCCACCTCGTCGACACCGGCGTAGAAGCCACTACATAGCTCATCCACCTGCTGCGGGGTGATCTGCTTATAGATTGCCATTATTTTATCTCCCCTAGTTGGTCTCGATGAGTTCGATGACGGCCTGAGCGGCACGCGCACTGGCGTCACACCTCAACTGCTGATGCAGGGCCATAAAGGTCGCCATCAAGGGCTTATGATCGCCATCGAGCTGGTTTGCGACAGCCTCGGCTATCTTGTCTGGCGTACAGTCGGCCTGAATCAACTCAGGAATGATCTCCTTGCCCGCCAGCAAATTAGGCAGCGAATAGTGAGAGATCTGCATCATCCCCTTGGCGATGCGATAGGTGATAGGCGACACCCGGTAGGCGACCACCATGGGGCGCTTCACCAGCATGGCCTCCAGGGTCGCCGTGCCTGATGCGAGCAGAATAGCATCCGCCGCGGCCATCACGGTGCGAGACTGTCCCTCCACCAGATGGATGTCGAGATCCGGCGCATGGGTCTTAAGCGCCTGCTCAAACTGGGCGCGGCGCTTGGCATTGACCAGTGGGGTGACAAATTTAAGGTCCGGGTAGCGCTGACGCAATTTCACCGCCGCCTGCACGAAAGGCTCGGCCAGCTGCTTGAGCTCACCGCCGCGAGAGCCGGGTAAAATGGCGAGGTATTCATCATGAGGCGCTAACCCCAACTGCTCGCGGGCGCTTAATTTATCGCTTTCCAGCGGAATATCGTCTGCCAGGGTATGACCGACAAAGGTGCAAGGCACATTGTGCTTGTCGTAGAAGGCCTTCTCGAAGGGCAGCAGCGACAGCACCATGTTAGTTGCCTTGGCGATCTTGAAGATCCGCTTAGGGCGCCAGGCCCAGACCGAAGGGCTGACATAGTGGACCGTCTTGATCCCCTGGGCCTTGAGTTTCAGCTCCAGGCCGATATTGAAGTCGGGGGCATCGATACCGATGAAGCAATCGGGCTTTAGGGCGGTGATCTCGTCGATCAGCGTCCTGCGTACCTTGAGCAGGCGTGGCAGGCGCGACAACACCTCGACCAGCCCCATCACGGCCAGCTCTTCGAAAGAAAACAGGGATTCAAACCCCAGGGCATCCATCTGTGGGCCACCGATACCGACGAAGCGGGCATCCGGGTATTGCTGTTTCAAGGCCTTGATCAGACCGGCGCCGAGAATGTCGCCAGAAAACTCACCCGCCACCATGGCGAATACTTTTTGATTGCTCTGATTCATCTTCTGTTACTTGCTTATACCAATCCGAATAAAAAACTGAACGTTCTAGCTTGTTAAAACACTCGATAACGACATTAGTATTTTAAATTGTAGAATAACGACTTATCTAAAAATCCTGACTTGTTCTCAAGCCTTTTCTAGCGCTAATTCTGCTCACTTACTGTAATTGGTATTACTGAAAATAAAAAAGCCCGTGAATACGAGCTTTTCTTCGATAACTAATACCGATTAATACCGATTAATACCGATTAACCCAACCGATTAGCGAATAATGCCTCGGCTTGAGTTGACCACAAAGTCCATCATCAGCTTAACCTGCTCATCCTGGGCATCCTGGGCATCCTGGGCATCCTCACCCAAGGCGGCAACCGCTTCTTCTACCGTCAAGCCCTTACGATACAAGGTCTTGTAGGCACGGCGTACCGCTAACTGGCTCTCCTTGGAAAAGCCACGGCGTTTCATGCCTTCGCTGTTCAGACCCCTTGGGATGGCTGGCTGACCCGATGCCATCACGAAGGGTGGGACATCTTGAAGGATCAACGAATATCCCGCAGTAAAGGCGTGGGCCCCGATATGAACAAACTGGTGCACGCCTGTCATGCCACCCAAAATCGCCCAGTCGCCCACATGGACGTGACCTGCGATAGAGGCATTGTTGGCCATGATCACATTGTTACCCACCACACAGTCGTGGGCGATATGCACATAGGCCATAAACAGGTTGTTAGAGCCGATACGGGTCTCGCTGTTATCCTGCACCGTGCCGCGATGTATGGTGACAGACTCACGGATCACATTGTTGTCGCCGATAATGAGTCGGGTTGGCTCGCCAGCATATTTCTTATCCTGGCAATCTTCCCCCACAGAGGCGAACTGGAAAATACGGTTACCCTTACCGATAACCGTAGGGCCCTTGACCACCACGTGAGAGCTGAGATGACAATCGTCGCCGATCTCGACATCTGGGCCGATGTAGGTCCACGGGCCTATGGTAACATTGTTACCGATTTTGGCATCTGGGTGTACAAATGCTAACTTATCAATCACTTGGAAATCTCTCTGCGGGCACACATGATCTCTGCCGAACAAACTAGTTCGCCATCAACCTTAGCTTCACCTGTGAAGACGCCAATCCCGCGGCGTTCTTTAATCATCTTAACTTCAAAATGAAGTTGGTCACCTGGCTCGACCACGCGCTTGAAGCGGGCGTTATCGATACCGGCAAAATAGTATAAGGCATCGCTAGATGGCTCATCGCTCATGGTTTTAAACGCTAACAGACCGGTTGCCTGGGCCATGGCCTCAAGGATCAATACGCCTGGCATAACCGGCGCCACAGGAAAGTGTCCCTGGAAGAATGGCTCGTTGATGGTGACATTCTTGATCGCATGCAGTGTTTCACCTGGCGTAAAGTCGAGGACTCTATCGATCAATAAAAACGGATACCTATGAGGTAGAAACTTTAGGATCTCTTTGATATCCATCGTATTTAATTGATTTGACACTCAATAACTTCCTTAGCTGCCCTCGGGCAGTTAATCATCTGAATTAACGTTTTTTTCAAGCTGTTTCACGCGTTGGAACAACTCATCAAGTTGTCTGAATCTGACGGTATTACGTCGCCACAACTTGTTTTCCATCGCAATAGTAGCAGAAGAGTATACACCAGGCTCACGAATAACACTCGTCACATTAGTGCCACCCGAGACATGGGTACCGTCGGCAATCGACAGATGCCCGGCCACTGCACTGCAGCCGCCTATGATACAGTATTTACCTATGTTACAGCTGCCGGCGAAGGTCGAACCGCCTGCCAGCGCGGTGTTTTCACCCACAATAACATTGTGGGCTATCTGCACCTGGTTGTCGATGATCACGCCATCGTGGATCTCGGTATGATCCAGCGCGCCACGGTCGATACTGGTACAGGCGCCGATCTCGACACGATTGCCGATACGCACACCACCGGTTTGTGGGATCTTGATCCACTGACCACGCTCGTTGGCATAACCAAAACCATCAGAGCCGATCACTGTGCCAGAATGCACAATACAGTCTATGCCCAGATGCACGTCGTGGTAAATCGTCACATTGGCCCAGAGTATGGTATTTGAACCTATGATGACATCCTGCCCTAGCACACAGCCTGGGCCTATCTGCACATTTTCACCTAAGATGACGTTGGCGCCGATCACCGCATTGGCACCTATGGCGACACCTTCACCCAACTGGGCACTAGGGTCGATAACCGCACTAGGGTGAATGGCCTCGGCGGCCTTAGGCGTGGTGTCGAGCAGCTGGGCGACTCTTGCGAATCCCACATAGGGGTCGGCTAACACTATGGCATTGCCGTTGTAATGCTCTGCCATCTTGGGCGAGAGCAACACGGCAGAGGCTGCCGTGCCTTCTAGCTGACTCTGGTATTTGCTATTTGCTAGAAAGGAGATCTCCCCCGCCTGAGCCTTCTCCAGCGTGGCGACACGGTGAATAGTCACCGTCTCGTCACCCTTGACCTCGGCATTTAGATGGGCGGCGATCTCACTTAGGGTATAACTTGTCATCAATGCTTAGCCTTTGCTCAGAGCTTCAACCACTTTGCTGCTGATATCTGATGTAGGCTTCACGTAGATCACGGCGCCGCGCTGTAGCACTACGTCATATTGCTCTTTCTCGGCGATGGTGCTGATGGCTTTCTGAACCTTAACCAATAGCTTGTTTTGCTCTTCACCGTTACGACGACGCATATCTTCGTCTAGCGCCTTCCCCTTAAGCTGTAGCTCAGCCTTGAGGGACTCCATCTTACGCAGCATCTCAGTCTTCTGAGTTTCACTCATCAGCGCCGCATCGCGTTGCTGCTTCTCTAGCATGCCGCGAAGCTCGTCCTGCATCTTCTGCACGCCAGCCACACGATCACCGAACTCGGTTTTCAGTGTCTTGCTGACTTCTTCGCGCTGTGGTAGCTGCTCAAATACCGCCTGCATATCGACTACGGCAATTTTTTCAGCTTGTGCCGCAATAGGCGCACCCAACAAAACCAACACCATCATTGCGCGATTAAACATCTTATTCAAAATAAACTCCTTATAATCAGCAAAACTTGCCGATGACTTTTTATTTAAATTAGTTCTACTTTAGAAAGTTTTACCAATGTTGAACGAGAAGATCTCTGTGTCATCATCTTCATATTTTTTGATTGGCCATGCAAGACTAAATACCATAGGCCCCATGGGCGACAACCATTGCACGCTCATCCCCGCCGAGGCGCGGATGCGCCCTGGGTCTGAATAGTCCGACAGCTTGTCAAACTGCTCAGCCGGCAGGAAGCGATAGGCGTCATAATCGAACTCGGTATCCCAGACGTTACCCGCATCGACGAAGAAGCTGGTACGAACCGAGTTGGTGTAGGCCTCATCCAGGAATGGGGTTGGCACTATCATCTCGACACTCGCCGTGGCAATGGCATTACCACCGATAGAGCGACCATCACTTACCGTGACACGGTTAGGATCGCCAGGCAAGGTACAGCTATCGCCGGCAGGATCCGGCGAGCAAGGCTCGCTGCCACGATACAAGTAGAATGAACGTGGGCCGACAGAGTTAGACTTGAAGCCACGCAGTGAGCTGCTACCACCCGAGTAGTAGTTCTCCCAGAAAGGTAGGATCTGGTCATTGTCGTTAAACTGACCGTAACCGTTACCATAACCCAGGCGCGCCTTAGTCAGGAGCACGAAGCTGTGACTACGGTTGATCGGCAAGTAGAAGCTGGTATCGAAATCTGTCTTAAAGTACTGCAGATCCGAGCCAGGTACCGTCATCTTACCGCTCAGGCGCTGTGATGAGCCGTCAGTTGGGAAGGTACCGCGGTTAAGCGTGCTGCGGTACCAGCCAAGGGTCAGCTCGAAGTTATCGAACGCAAGGTCGGCGTTAGGATCGTTGGCATCACGGTAGATGTTGTAGAAACGCAGGGCCTGCTCGTAGGCCGAGATCTCCGAGATACTGTTGTGACGATAACCTATACCACCGTTGATACGGTTGTATTCGTTGATCGGGAAACCGGAATTCAGCGAAATACCGTAAGAGCTGTTCTTATAGCGCTCAAGGTTCGCTTCCTGAGCGTCAAACTCGTTCCAGTAGATGCTACCACCCAGGCTCACCCCATCTTTAGTGAAGTAAGGATCTGTGTAGTTGATGTTGACGTTCTTGGAATACTTGTTGGTATTGAGGTTGATCCCCGCCTGGTTACCCGTACCGAGGAAGTTACTCTGTTGCACACCAAACTGCAGGCTCAGTCCCGACTCGGTACCATATCCCACACCCGCGTTGAACGAGCCAGATGGCTGCTCCTTCACGGTAAAGTCAACATCCACCAGGTCATCAGTGCCCGGTACCTGAACTGTCTGGGTATCGACGGTTTCGAAGTAACCCAAACGATTCAGACGCGCCTTGGACTGTTCGACCTGAGCCGAGTTCAGCCAGGCACCTTCCATCTGACGCAGCTCGCGGCGCATCACCTCGTCTTTGGTCACCTGGTTACCGGTAAAGTTAATGCTACGCACGTAGACACGCTTACCCGGCTTGATGTTGACGTTAAGCGCGACCTCTTTGGTCTCATCATCAATCTCAGGATAGGTCTTCACCTCAGGATAGGCGTAACCGAAGCGGCCCAGATACTTGCCGTACATCTCTTCGGTAAAGGTCACATCCGCGCCGTTATAGGTATCACCAACCTTGATCGGCAAGATCTTCTCCATCACCTCTTCGCGTCCCATGAGGTCGCCAGTCAGGTTAACTTCCTTAACCTTGTACTGCTCACCCTCATCGACGTTAATGGTGATATAGAGACCCTTACGGTCAGGCGTCATCGCCACCTGAGTCGAGGTTACCTCGAAACGGATATAACCACGGTTATGATAGAAGGTCTTGATGGTCTCAAGGTCGGCCTGCAGCTTCTGCTTCTGATAGCGACGCTCGCCAAAGAGATCCCACCAGGCCACATAGTCTTTCAGCTCCAGCATGCCGATAAGCTCTGCATCGCTAAAGACTGTGTTACCCACCACGTTGATCTGGCGAATCTCTGCCGCCAAACCTTCGGTAAACTTAAACTTCAACTCGACACGGTTACGTGGCAGGTTGATCACCTGCGCTTCCACCTTGGCGCCATATTTACCTACGCCATAGTAGAAGTCCTGCAGACTCTTCTCGATGCCGCTAAGCATGGTGCGGTCGAGTGACTCACCCGACTTGACGCCACTGCCGTCGAGACTCTCTTGCAGCTGCTCGTCCTTAATATCTTTGTTACCTTCGAAGGTCACCACGCTGATGGTAGGTCTCTCTTTGACAGTCACCACCAAGACACTGCCGTCGCGACTCACCTCGATATGCTCGAAGTTGGTCGAGGAGTACAGGCTCTTGATCGCCTGCTGTAGACGCATCTCGTCAACCGTATCCCCTACCTTGATGGGAATATTCAACAAGGCGGCACCCAGCGCGACACGCTGTAATCCTTTAACCTGGATGTCGGTCACTTCAAAAGGCTGGAATGTATCGGCCCAACCCTTCCCTGATAAAGACGCACCGACTAATAACATCGAGGCAAAAATTTTATTCAATCTCATAGAGCGCTTCTAATTATGTGTCTGTCCTTGCTCAGAGTCGGGAAAAATCATTGAAAAGGGCGATACTCATCAATATTAGCAGCAAGGCTGCCCCAAATCTGAATCCAATTTCCTGCACCTTTTCCGGTACAGGCCTGCCTGTGATCACTTCGATGAAGTAATATAACAGATGCCCGCCATCAAGCACGGGTAAAGGCAATAAATTAATAATGCCTAAATTCACGCTGATTAATGCCAGGAATCCCAAAAAGTAAACTAATCCGTAATTGGCGCTGCTTCCCGCGCCCTGAGCGATGGAGATAGGGCCGCTCAAATTCTTCACCGACACGTCACCGGTGAATAACTTGCCGATCATCTTAATGCTGACCGATACAAGTTGCCATGTTTTATCCGCGGCAACCCAGAGGGACTCGCCGACGCCATATTCGAGTTGCAGGCGCATCTCATCCGGCCAAGGTGCCTGAGTCGGCGCCACGCCGATCACCCCCTCCACCTTACCACCATCAATGTTACGTGCCTTGGGAGTAACATCAAACTTAAGCTGTTCGCCGTCGCGTCTGATGGTCACGGTAAGCCGCTTGTCGGCAGCGGCCTTGACCTTAGTTTCAAACTGGTCCCAGTTGCTATAGGCACGGCCGTCGACGGCAACCAAGGTATCGCCGACCCTCAGCCCCCCGGCGTAGGCGGCGCCATCTTCGTCGACAAATCTCAGCGTAGGGATAATAGCGGGTCTATAGGGGTTGAGGCCTAAAGAGGTAATGGGCGACTCTGTCTCTGGGTTAAACTTCCAGTTGCGAGTATCGAGCTTATAGGTACGCTCCTCGCCCATCACGCCAGATAGGGGCGCCAAGGTTACATCGATGGCTTCATCGCCGATATGGCCCACCAGGGCATAGGTCACCTCTTCCCAGTTGCGCACGCTGCTATCGCCAACGGCGATCACCTGCATCGGCTTGTTGACCTTAACCACAGCCGCGGGGGAATCAGCCTGGGTCGATTCGATCACCGGCTTTATCGAGGGCACACCTATGAGGTACATGATGTACAGGGCAAAGATGGCAAAGATAAAGTTCGCCATAGGGCCGGCACCGACGATGGCGATGCGCTGCCAGACTGATTTGCGGTTAAAGGCCTGTGGCTTTAGCTCATCGGCAACGGTATCGACCCGCTCATCGAGCATCTTGACATAGCCACCCAGGGGGATCATGGCCACCACGTATTCGGTACCATCGGCACCGATTTTGCGCCAGATAGCCTTACCAAAACCGATAGAGAAACGCTCAACTTTCACGCCACAGCGTCTGGCCACCCAAAAGTGACCATATTCATGGGCCGTGATCAGAATCCCAAGGGCAATGATGAATGAGCCCAAGTTCCACAAAAAGTCTAGCATTCCTCTCCTTATCTCTGCTTCTGTTGGCGCGAGCCTGAAAACCTAATTGGCGCGAGCCTTAAAACTTATTTGGCGTGAGCCTTAAAGCTTGGCGACTCGTTCCTGCGCCGCACGCCGTGCCAGGCTGTCCAGCGCCAAAATATCTTCTATGGTGTCTAAGCTACGCTGCTCGACATGGCTTAGGCAATACTCATTTACCCGGGCGATATCGGTGAAACGTATCTTACCTGCCAGGAAGGCCTCTACCGACACCTCGTTAGCCGCGTTCAATACCGTTGTGGCTTCCTGCCCCTGTTCGCAGGCATCTATGGCCAGCTTCAAACAGGGAAAGCGGTTAAAGTCGGGCTTAAGAAAGCTTAACTGTCCGACTTTGAAAAAATCTAAAGGTTCAACACCCGCCGAAATTCTTTGCGGATAGGCCATGCAGTGAGCGATAGGGGTGCGCATATCTGGGTTGCCCATCTGGGCCAGCACGCTGCCATCCTTATACTGCACCATAGAGTGAATCACGCTCTGGGGATGCACCACCACCTTGAGTTGTTCTTTGGTGGCGTTAAACAGCCAGCGAGCCTCGATATACTCGAGTCCTTTGTTCATCATGCTGGCAGAGTCGACCGAGATCTTGCGGCCCATCGACCAGTTAGGATGTTTGCACGCCTGATCTGGCGTCATCTGACTCAGGCTATCGAGATCCGAGCTGAGAAATGGTCCGCCGGAGCCTGTCAGCAAAATATGTGAGATACCCGCACCGGCCAGATCACAGGCGCCAATGGCCTGCTGAGCAGGCTCAGGCAGACACTGGAAGATGGCGTTATGCTCGCTATCTACAGGTAACACCTTGGCGTTTGAGCCCTGCATCGCATCGATAAACAGGCGACCCGACATCACCAATGATTCTTTGTTGGCCAGCAGCACCCTTTTACCGGCCTTAACCGCCGCCAGTGTCGACGGCAAGCCCGCCGCGCCGACGATGGCCGCCATGACGCTGTCGACCTCGGGGAGCGCGACGATGGCCGCCAGCTCATCTTCACCAGACGAGACGGCAATCGCCATATGCGGCGGCAAGCGACGCTGCAACTCGGCCGCCGCCTGTGGGTCGACCATGTGGGCGATAGATGGATTGTGCTTGATACACAAGTCCAGCATCTTATCGACGCTCTTATGGGCAACCAGGGCAAATGCCTTGTAGGCCTCAGGATTTTGCTCGATAACGCTCAGGGTACTGGCACCGATAGAACCTGTGGCGCCCAGAATCACCATTTTCTGCATGGTTACATCCAAAATGCGATATAAATTAGGGTAAAGATAGGCAGTGCCGCCGTCAGGCTGTCGATGCGATCCAGCACACCACCATGACCCGGCAATATGGTGCCCGAATCTTTAATCTCGGCCACCCGCTTAAACATACTTTCAGAGAGATCCCCAAGGGCAGAGACCAGGGCAACAAACAGGGTAACACAGATCACTAGCCCCAGCTCCTGCTCGGGCGAGACCATCATGACCCCGGCCACTACAACCATAGTGGTCACCAGGCCACCGAGAAGCCCCTCGACGGTTTTTGCCGGGCTGACGTTTGGCATCAACTTGTGTTTGCCCAGGGCCTTGCCGGCGAAATAGGCGCCGGAATCGGTCGCCCATACGGTCAGCATCACCAGGAACACCAGGGAGCCGCCATAGTAAGGCATGCTCGCCGTGCTCAGGGCTTTTAGCGCGATCAGCGCAGTGAAACAGGGAACTAAGGTCAGCTGACCAAACATGGACTTGAGCATATGGCTCTTGGCCCACAACGCCGAACTTTTAGGGAAACTCAGCACCAAGAGGAGTGAGATGGTCCACCACATGGCGCCAATGAGGGTGATGGCCAGATAGACGGGGTGCATTTGCCCCTT
The DNA here is from genome assembly GCF_022398425.1 of Shewanella sp. Isolate7. NCBI lineage: Bacteria > Pseudomonadati > Pseudomonadota > Gammaproteobacteria > Alteromonadales > Shewanellaceae > Shewanella > Shewanella sp. Isolate7. The sequence goes on from NZ_JAKEVJ010000001.1 coordinate 90,107, forward strand.
AAACCAGATCTCTTCGGTGGGCACCAAGAGGTTTAACGCCACCAACAAGATGCCTATGGTCAGGGTGAAACTCCACTGGGTCACATTACAGCGCTTGTCTATGATGCGTCCCCACTCTTTGGCGGCGATCAAAAATACCGCCACCAAGGCCCATGAAAAATACTCCACAGGGAAAAAGAAAATGGCTCCCATCACCAATGGGATCAACCATACTGCTGTTATTATTCTATGTTTTAGCAAAACTTTCCCTCTTATATTTATTACTCAGCCTGCAAAGTCTCAATTTGAGAACCCGTCAATCCAAAACGGCGCTGCCGGGTAGCAAATACGGCTACCGCATCTTTAAAGGCTTGTTCATCAAAATCTGGCCACAACACATCAGTAAACACTAACTCTGCATAGGCGGCTTGCCATAACACAAAGTTACTAATGCGAAAATCGCCACCGGTGCGAATCATTAAATCAACTTCCGGTTGATTTTGCATGCTTAAATGCTGACTTAGCGCCTCCTCGGTGAACTGACTGCTGGTCATTTCACCAGATTCCACTTTTTTGGCTAAGGTTTGCGCCGCCTGCACTATGTCCCAACGACCGCCGTAGTTAGCAGCCACATTGAGAATTAAACCATCGTAGTGAGCCGTCTTCTCCATCGCCGCGGCGATCTGCTTCTGCAGTCGGGCAGAGAAACGACTGGTGTCCCCTATGACGTTAAGTCTTACACCGTTTTTATCCAGTAGTTTTATTTCTCGTTGTAAAACGGTGAAAAACAGCTCCATCAAGAGGCTGACTTCTTTCTCGGGTCTGCGCCAGTTCTCACTGGAAAACGCAAACAGGGTTAACGAACCTATCCCCATCTCTCGTGCCATACTCACGGCGCGACGAACAGTCTTCACACCGGCCTTATGGCCCGCGACACGGGGCTTGCCCTGTGCCTGTGCCCAGCGCCCGTTGCCATCCATGATGATAGCCACGTGCTTGGGGATAGACTGTTTTACCAGCTCTGCGAGTGCTTCATTAGATAACTCAGAGCCAGATTGAGATTCGATTGACATCAATTACAACCCTTAAAAATAGCAAACGCCGTGTAGTATACCCCTACACGGCGTGCGAACTCTAGTAACGAAACTGGGAGATTAGACTTCCATCAACTCTGCTTCTTTTGCCGCCAAGATCTCATCGATCTGCTTGATGTGAGCATCAGTAAATTTCTGAATCTCATCTTCGGTGCGGCGTACATCGTCTTCGGTACACTCTTTCTCTTTCTCTAGCGCTTTCACGTCAGAGTTAGCGTCACGACGCACGTTACGTACGGCGATACGACCATTTTCAGCCTCGGCGCGAACGACCTTGATCAAGTCTTTACGACGCTCTTCGGTCAGTGCAGGCAGTGGAATACGGATAGTCGTACCGGCAGACATTGGGTTTAGGCCCAGATCTGAACTCATGATCGCCTTCTCAACGGCTGCAATCATAGTGGTATCAAAGACTGTGATTGCCAGTGTACGAGAATCTTCGATCGATACGTTACCCACCTGCTTAAGCGGCGTTGGCGTACCATAGTAAGGCACCTTGATTGAATCAAGCAGACTTGGGTGAGCACGACCAGTACGTACCTTAGCCATTTGATTCTTAGTCGCTTCAACACACTTCGCCATGCGGCTCTTTGCATCTTCTTTGATTTCGTTAATCACGTTAAATATCCTTAAATTCGTTCGTATCGGGTTATTTATTCGGCAGTCTTACGGCTACTTCTGATAAGCGTACCTTCATGGTCGCCCATGATAACACGTCGTAGCGCACCAGGCTTGTTCATATTAAACACTAAGATAGGCATATCGTGATCTCTTGCAAGGGTAAATGCCGCAAGATCCATCACTTTCAATTCTTTTTCTAGGACTTCGCCATAACCCATCTCGTCATACTTCACCGCTTCAGGGTTCTTGACCGGGTCATCTGAGTAAACACCATCTACCTTAGTGCCCTTGAGCACCACTTCCGCTTCGATTTCGATACCGCGTAAACAGGCGGCAGAATCTGTGGTACAGAAAGGATTACCCGTACCGGCAGCGAAGATCACTACTCGGCCAGATTTAAGCAGGCTAATCGCTTCGGCCCAGTTATAGTCGTCACACACACCTTTCAAAGGGATGGCCGACATCAGACGGGCATTCACATAGGCTCTGTGCAGCGCATCGCGCATCGCCAGGCCATTCATTACGGTTGCCAACATGCCCATATGGTCACCCACCACACGGTTCATACCGGCTTGTGCCAGGCCTTCACCGCGGAACAGGTTACCGCCACCAATCACAACACCTACCTGAATACCAAGCTCGACCAGCTCTTTAATCTCTTGTGCCATGCGATCTAGCACCTTGGGATCGATGCCAAAGCCCTCTTCGCCCATCAGGGCCTCGCCACTCAGTTTGAGAAGAATACGTCGAAAAGCAGGTTTTGGATTTGTGCTCATAGTTGTTTATCCTGATAAATGCCGATGGGTAACGTGCCAATTATATAGGAAAAAAAGCGCTCTGCAGCAATCTAATTGGCATAATAAAACCGCAGCGAATGCTGCGGTTTTTAGGGTATCTTACAACTGGCTATTAAGCCTTAGAAGCGGCGATTTGCGCTGCTACTTCAGCGGCAAAATCTTCTTCTTTCTTCTCGATACCTTCACCAACTTCTAGACGAATGAAGTTAGTTACTGTAGCGCCTTTCTCTTTTAGGATTTCGCCAACAGTCTTCTTAGGCTCCATGATGAAAGCTTGACCAGTCAGTGATACTTCACCGGTGAACTTCTTCATACGGCCAGCAACCATCTTCTCAGCGATCTCAGCAGGCTTACCTTCGTTCATTGCGATTTCGATCTGAACGGCTTTCTCTTTTTCAACAACTTCAGCTGGTACGTCTTCTGGGTTAACGTAGTCAGGCTTAGAAGCAGCAACGTGCATAGCAACGTGCTTCAGAGTCTCTTCGTCAGCTTCGCCAGAAACAACAACACCGATACGGTCGCCGTGACGGTAAGAAGCTTGGTTAGCACCATCGATGTACTCAACGCGACGAACGTTGATGTTTTCACCGATTTTAGCAACTAGCGCAACACGAGTTTCTTCGAACTGAGCTTGTAGATCGGCGATAGTCACCTTACCTGCTGCAGCAACATCTAGAACTTCGTTAGCAAATGCTAGGAAGTTAGAGTCTTTTGCAACGAAGTCAGTTTGACAGTTAACTTCTAGAAGTACTGAGAAACCTTCGCCTTGCTTGATCAGGATAGTACCTTCAGCAGCGATGTTACCCGCTTTCTTAGCAGCCTTAGCAGCACCGCTCTTACGCATGTTTTCAATCGCTAGCTCAATGTCACCATTGGTTTCAGTTAGCGCTTTCTTACAATCCATCATGCCAGCGCCAGTACGCTCGCGTAGTTCTTTAACTTGGGCAGCAGTAATTGCCATTGTTAAATCCTCTATAGGTAACTCTACAAATCAAATGTGAAAAAACAGGGGCCTGTGGGCCCCTGTTCACCAATTATCTATCTTGGTTAATAAGGGCGATGAAATTCATCTCGCCTTTATTATTCAGCTTCTACGAAACCGTCTTGCTCAGCTTGTACCGCTAGGTCTTGACCACGACCTGCTTTAGCAGCCGCTGCTACAGACTCAGCATACAGACGAATTGCACGCATAGCGTCATCGTTACCAGGAACGATGTAGTTGATGCCGTCTGGAGAAGAGTTAGTATCAACAACAGCAACAACTGGAATACCTAGGTTGTTAGCTTCTTTAATAGCGATATGCTCATGGTCAGCACCGATAACGAAGATAACGTCAGGTAGGCCGCCCATGTTCTTGATACCACCAAGAGACTTTTCTAGCTTCTCAAGCTCACGAGTACGCATTAGCGCTTCTTTCTTGGTCAGCTTGTCGAAAGTACCGTCTACAGACTGGCTCTCAAGATCTTTTAGACGCTTGATTGATTGACGAACTGTTTTCCAGTTAGTCAGCATGCCGCCCAACCAACGGTTGTCAACGTAGTATTGATCACAAGAAATAGCAGCTTCTTTGATCGCTTCGCTTGCAGCGCGCTTAGTACCAACGAAAAGTACCTTACCTTTCTTAGATGCTACGTTGCTGATGAACGCTAGTGCTTCATTGAACATAGGCACAGTGTGCTCTAGGTTAATGATGTGTACACCGTTACGAGCGCCGAAGATGAAAGGCTTCATCTTTGGGTTCCAGTAACGAGTTTGGTGACCGAAGTGAACACCGGCCTGAAGCATGTCGCGCATTGAAACTGTAGTCATTTTTTTACCTTAAAAAATTAGGGGTTAGACCTCCACGCATCCCATATCTCCGACCTAAATAGGCACCCCGAAGAACGTGTCGATACGTGTGTGATTTAGTATTTAGTCATAGCCATGTATAATGGCCGCCACATTCGCTCTGAGATGGGGTAACAATGCACCTCATCGACAAGAGTCAAACATAACGGCGCGCTTTATACCATAATATCGGCGCCAACACAAATTTTTAGCGCCCTGAGGCGCCCCGAATTCGACTACCGACACAACAGAGAAAGCTTAATGAGTATAGTGATAAAAACCGCCGAAGAGATCGAAAAAATGCGCGCGGCAGGCAAGCTGGCCGCCGAAGTATTAGAGATGATTGCCCCCCACGTTAAGGCCGGGGTCACCACAAACGAACTCAATGATATCTGTGCGAAATATACCGAAGAGCAAGGCGCGATTTCGGCTCCGCTGGATTATCACGGCTTTCCTAAATCTATCTGTACTTCCATCAACGAAGTGATCTGCCATGGTATTCCCAGCGATCGCGCCCTCAAAGATGGCGACATCATCAATATCGACATCACAGTGATCAAGGATGGCTACCACGGCGATACCTCAAAGATGTTCCTCATCGGCGATGTCAGCGCGAAAGACAAGCGTCTATGCCGTGTGGCACAAGAAAGCCTATATGAGGCGATCAAGAAGGTACGTCCTGGCATGAAACTGGGCGAGATCGGCACCATCATCGAAAAGTATATCAAGAGCAAGAAAACCGGCCTGGAGAAATACAGTATCGTGACCGACTACTGTGGCCATGGCATCGGCGCCGGCTTCCACGAGGAGCCACAGGTGATGCACTATAAAAACAATGACAAGACGGTACTGCGTCCTGGCATGTGTTTCACCATCGAGCCGATGATCAATGCCGGTCGTCACACCAGTGTATTGGATAAGGACGACAACTGGACCGTCACGACCTCCGACGGTAAAAACTCGGCCCAGTGGGAACACACCCTGCTGATCACGCCAACTGGCGTGGAAGTCCTGACTCTGCGCGAAGAAGAAAACTTCCCCCGCATCATCAACCACTAATCGCACACGCAGCTAAATTGTGGTTTACTCCCATAGCAGGCCATCCGGCCTGCTATGCTCGCTCTGAGGTTAAGGACTGCAATGAACACTGCGCTAACAGCTAAGAACGCCCTAAAACAACAAAACCAAGAACTGCTAGAGCGTTTCAGCGCCGGCGAATCTGTGACCGCCCTGGTCAGCCAACGCTGCCGTTTCGTCGACGAACTCCTCATTGCCCAGTGGCAAGCCCATCAACTCGATGGAACCTCCATCGCCCTGATCGCCGTCGGCGGCTATGGCCGTGGGGAGCTGCACCCGCAATCCGATGTGGATCTGCTGTTCCTTATCCAAGGCGCGCTCGTCCAGAGTGACGAAGCCAAACTGAGTCAGTTTATCGCCTTCCTCTGGGATTCGGGCCTCGAGGTGGGCCACAGCGTGAGAACCCTGGATGAGACCATAGCTCAGGGCAAGGCCGATATCACCATAGCCACCAACTTGCTCGAAGCCAGATTACTCTGCGGGCCCCAGGCCATGTTTAACACCCTGTATGACAAGGTGCGCGAAGGTGACTTCTGGCCCGCCAGCGACTTTTTTGTCGCCAAGCGCGATGAACAGGTCATGCGCCACGCCAAGGCCAGCGCCTTCGATCTCGAGCCGAATCTTAAATCTTGCCCGGGTGGCCTGAGAGACATCCAGACCATCACCTGGGTAGCAATGCGCTACTTCGATGCCAGCTGCGCCGAGGAGCTGGTCGCCCATGGCTTCCTCGAGCAGGATGAACTCGAGGAGCTGCTCGAGTGTCAGGGTTACCTGTGGCAGCTGCGCTTTGCCCTGCATCTGATCTCGGGGCGCGACGAGAATCGCCTGCTGTTCGACCTACAACGCCAGGTGGCGGAGCTTCTTGGCTACAAGGATGAGACTCAACTTGCGGTCGAACAGATGATGAAGCGCTACTACCGCACCGTGCGCCGGGTGATGGAGCTCAACCAGATGCTGCTGCAACTCTTTAAGCGCGCCACCTTGGGCCACACCAAAGAGCTGGAGATCCAGCCCATCGACGAACAATACCAGCGCCGCGGCAGTTTCATCGAATCTCTCCAGACGGACCTGTTTAAGGACCCTGTGGAGATCATGCGGGTATTTTTACACGCGGCCCGCAACTCCAACATCAAGGGGATCTACGCCCCTACCCTGCGCAGCCTAAGACGCGCCCGTCGCGCCCAGCAAGCGCCGCTGATGGACAATGAGGACTGCCGAAAGGTATTTTTAGAGATACTGCGTCATCCACGTGGTATCGCCTCACTCTCCTTGATGCACCGCCACGGCATCTTATCGGCCTACCTGCCCGCCTGGCGTAATATCGAAGGGCAGATGCAGTTCGACCTATTTCACGCCTACACGGTCGATGAGCATACCCACAGACTACTGCTCAACATCGACAGGTTCTCACAGACGGAGCAGAAGGATGAGTTCCCTCTGGGCTCCATACTGATTAATCAGCTGCCCAAGAAGGGGCTACTGGTGCTCGCGGCCATCTTCCACGATATCGGTAAGGGACGCGGCGGCGATCACAGTAAGCTCGGCGCCGTCGATGCCCAGGACTTTTGCGATCTACACGGCCTCAACAAGCATGATGGCCGCCTGGTCAGCTGGTTGGTAGAGAATCACCTGCTGATGTCGGTGACCGCCCAGCGCCGGGATATTTCCGATCCCGATGTGGTGGCCGAGTTTGCCGACCGGGTGCGCGACGCCGTGCACCTGAGTTACCTCTACTGCCTCACGGTCGCCGATATCTGCGCCACCAACGAGAAAACCTGGAACAACTGGAAGGGCTCGCTGCTGCGCGATCTCTACTTCTCCACCCAGAGGGTACTCGCCCGGGGCAAGGAGAAGCCGGTGGATATTCGAGCCCGCGTGCGCGAGCATCAGGCCAAGGCAAAGAAAGAACTGCTACGCCGCGGGATCAAGGAGAAGAGCCTGGATACCCTCTGGCAGCGCTTCAAGGCCGACTACTTCCTGCGTCATCAACCCAATCAGGTGGCCTGGCACGCCGAGGCGATACTCAAGCACAAGCATGATGAGGCTCTGGTGCTGATCTCCAAGCACACCACACGTGGGGGGACCGAACTGTTTGTCTACAGCCAGGATAAGCCTAAGCTGTTTGCCACAGTGATGGCCGTGCTGGACAACAAGAACATCAATGTGCATGACGCCAATATCATGACCTCAAAAGATGGCTACGCACTGGATTCTTTCGTCATTTTAGAGCAAGATGGCAGCCCGGTGTCGCAGATCTCCCGTATCCAGGGGATCAAGAAGACATTGGTGAAAGCACTAAGCAATGACACGGCAAAACTGCCAAAATTTAAGAAGCTACCGCGTAAGATGAAACCCTTTAGGGTACCGACGCAGGTGAGCTTCCTGCCGGCGCGCAAACCAGGCACCAGCATGATGGAGCTGATCGCCCTAGACAGCCCAGGGCTGCTGGCCAAGGTGGGGGATATCTTTTATCGCTGTGAGATCACCCTGTTAGCGGCAAAGATCACCACCATAGGCGAACGCGCCGAAGATTTCTTTATGTTGCAGACACGAGGTGGGCAGCAACTGAACGAGACACAACAAGAGGCGCTCAGTGAAGCACTGGCCAAGGCGCTCGATACGCATAACCAAGTTTAATCAACAGACTATTTTACGATAATTGGGAGACGTTAATGGAGGCTTTACGCCAACGTATAGAAGCAGCTTTTGAAGCTCGCGCAGATATCACCCCTACCACAGTCGAGCCGAGTGTTCGTGCCGACGTTGAAAAAGCCATCGCCATGCTGGACACTGGTGAAGCACGCGTTGCCGAGAAGATCAACGGCCAGTGGCATGTGCATCAGTGGCTGAAGAAAGCCGTATTACTCTCTTTCCGCATCTTCGACAACCAAGTGATCGACGGTGCAGAAACCAAGTTCTTCGATAAAGTACCGATGAAGTTTGCCGACTATGATGAGGCGCGTTTCAAGCAGGAAGCAATCCGTGTGGTACCACCAGCTGCGGTGCGCAAAGGTTCTTTCATCGGTAAAAATACCGTGCTTATGCCTTCCTACGTTAACCTCGGCGCCTATGTCGACGAAGGCACCATGGTAGACACCTGGGCAACCGTAGGCTCTTGCGCCCAGATCGGTAAAAACGTTCACCTGTCAGGCGGTGTCGGTATCGGCGGCGTATTGGAGCCACTACAGGCCGGTCCAACCATCATCGAAGACAACTGCTTCATCGGTGCGCGCTCAGAGATCGTCGAGGGCGTGGTGGTCGAAGAAGGCAGTGTTATCTCTATGGGGGTATACATAGGCCAGAGTACCCGTATCTATGATCGTGAAACCGGCGAGATCCACTATGGTCGAGTACCTGCGGGGTCCGTTGTTGTATCTGGCACCCTGCCATCTCAGTGTGGCAAATATAACTTATATGCAGCCATCATAGTGAAGAAGGTCGATGCCAAGACCCGTGGCAAGGTGGGTATCAACGAGCTTCTACGCATCGTCGATTAATTTCTATCCAGCGCCAATATTAAAAAGCCAGGTTATTACCTGGCTTTTTTCCTTAATGGCCTGACAAGTACTCTACTTCGTAAGAATGCGCATTAGCAAGAGCTTTCCACGTTAAGCATCCTAATGGCGTTTGCTCTTCCATCACTATAAGAAAATCGTAATCTCCATTTTCCATCAGATATTTAGCATCTTTTAAAATAGTTTTTCCCTCAACAAGTGGTAAGCTATGACTCATAATTTGATGAATTCGCTTGTTTTCGATGTTTCTATCAACGGTCCTCTCTGCTGCAGTATCTAGTAATGGACTATGCCAATAATCTAAAACTGTCTTATCGATTACACCGACTACCTTGAAAGCAGATTCATCTCGAACCAGCGCAACCTTAGCATTACAATCGCTCATTAGTTGGCGTACTTCTCCAATGCTATTATATAGCCCCACTTCAGCTACAGGTTCTAAATGAATGTGACTAACATATTGCATGTTACTAAATTCATGTCCAGAGAGCATATCTAGACAAACTTCAACAATTTTAGGGTCAAAAAGAGTTCCTTTACCGCTTTCTAAAATCTCGGTCAATTTTTTAATACCAAGAGAAGGACGATATGGGCGATGACTAAGTACTGAATCAGCAACATCTGCAACACCAATTATTTGAGCTTCAAGAATTATCTGCTCACCTTTAAGCCCTCTTGGGTAGCCTGAACCATCCAAACGCTCATGATGTTGCAAAATCATCTGTTTGATTGGCCATGGAAACTCAACCTCATCAATGATGTCTGCACCTTGCTGTGAGTGCATTTTTACTAACTCATATTCTTCCTTGGTCAACCTAGAAGGTTTGGCTAAAATTTGTCCTGGCACACCTAATTTGCCAATGTCATGTATTAATGCACCAAGCTTTAACCCTTCCAGCTGTTGATCTTTCAGCCCAAGCTTCTCTCCCATTAAATATGCGAGCTGAGAAACCGATTTTTGATGTCCAGCCGTGTAAGCATCTTTCAATTCGACGGCATCAGATACCGCACCAATTAACTGTACTAAAGTGTAACTTAGTTGCTCACGCTGACTTCTAATCACCTGGGACTGCTTAGATAACACTCGCATTGAACGAGGTAATTCAACACTATGCCAAAGGATTGCTGCGAATACACTCAACGATTTCGCATCAACAGGGGTATAGGGGGTATCTCTGTTACCTACACCTATAACGCCCACAATTCGGTTACGATAATGAATAGGCACACTCATATGCCGTGTTAATTCGAAGTGTTTCTCAGGCAAACCCGTTTTACTTCGCGCTAACTCATAATTGTTATGAATCACCGCCTCGCCTTTCCTTATGCAATCAGCCCATATCCCCGCATCATTAAGATCTTGGTGCTTTTCCACAGGGATAGAGCACACATTTAAAACTGAATTAGACCAAGCCGTCAGAGTAAGTTTTTTTGACTTAGAGTTGTATAAATGTAAGTAGCCAATTTTGCTGTAAGTGAGAGAGATAGCTTGTTCTACTGCGGTTTGAAACACAGCTTCAGGCTTAGAAAGCATGACTGTTTCGATCTGAGTTAACCATTCATCACTGGACTGTATTGCATGATGATAGTCAGGGTGAAGCTCCATCAACCACTTATCTTCTAAGTTGATTTCGCTCAAAATGACTGACCAGAGCTTTTCTTTATTAGGTATGGGAGTAAAGACACCTTGAAGACCTCGCCCTTTGTCATCCACCCAATGACTAACTGCTCTTTCCTTATCAGACAATGTAATATTTGAAGCGTCAAATGATGAAAAACATGAAGATATATGTCTGTTTAATAATGTAGAAATAGGCTTATCAGCCAACCGGTAGAAATCTTCACTCACTCTTTTTATTTCAAAATGGCTGTTAATGATAGCCCAAGCGACAGGGCAATTCGTAGGCAGTTCAGTTCCCTTTAGAAACTGATCGTTATTGCGTATTCTCATCCACACACTCCAAATCAAAACAGTCCCTATTTGGATTTATCATACCCCCTTCAGCCCAATCTTTAAACATTTTGTTACCTACAGACATACTAATTTCCACACCTCACATTGCGATACATTTAGCGACAAATAGCTAACAGCTTTTCACTGGGTAAAGAGCTTTACTCATAATCGAACCCAACAGAAATATGCTAGGAGCACAAAATGAAAAAGTTACTCACGATTGCCGCCATCGCATTAGCACCACTGGCTTTTTCTTCTCAAGCCGCCATGTCTCCTCAGATGGAAAAAACCTTAGTTGCCGTATGCAAAGCCGGTGCAAGCAACAGTGTCATTACCTTTAATGGCACAATGAAAGAGTATCGCATCAATAAGCAGCGCGTGTTCCCACGCCTGGTATGTAATGATCAGAGCTTCCATCAGTTTGCCCTAAGCAACGGCGCCGATCGCACCGCCGCCAAGATTGAACGTTACACCTTAGGTTCTGTAACAATTAAAGATATCACCATGAACTATGATGACGATGATATTTTCGTCGTTAACTTCTAAGACAAGAGCTAACGAGTCTAAGACAGAATCTACGCTAGATTGCCGATAAAAAAAGAGCCTAAAGGCTCTTTTTTATTGGGGTTCGCCGATAAGTAAGCTTGCTAAAACACCACCGTCTTATTGCCGTAGACAATCACCGCTTCTTGCAACACCAGTTGCAATGCCTTACTGAGGACGCTCTTCTCGACATCCCGGCCACATCTGGCCAGCTCCTCGGCGCTGTAACTATGATCTACTGGGATCACGTCCTGCTTGATAATCGGCCCTTCATCCAGACAGTTATTGACGAAATGGGCCGTGGCTCCGATGATCTTCACCCCTCGCTCCCACGCCTGGCGATAGGGAGAGGCGCCAATAAAGGCCGGCAGGAAAGAGTGATGGATATTGATGATACGATTGGGGTATTGCTCAACAAATTCAGGGGTCAATACCCGCATAAATTTCGCTAACACCAGGTAGTCTGGGTCATATTGTGCTATGACTGCTAGCATCTCCTGCTCATGTTCATGGCGGGTCTTGCCCTCGTGAGAGACACAGTAGAAAGGCACATCAAACTTGTCGGCCAGCGGCTTGAGCGTATCGTAGTTGCCAACGATAGCGGCAATCTCCACATCCAGACCACCATAGTAGGCCTTCATCAGGATATCCCCGAGGCAATGCGCCTCCTTGGTCACCATCACCACCACACGCTTCTTGCCCTTGACCACCAGCTTACGATGTCGCTGCTCAGGAAGCACCTCATCGATATCGGCCAAGAACTTCGTCTCATCGAACACACCTTCCAACTCCGTGCGCATGAAGAATCGCCCCTGAGCATTATCGACAAATTCACTATTCTTAACGATATTGAGCCCGTGGGCATAACAAACACCTGTGATCTTAGTGATAAGTCCTGGTGCGTCGGCACAATCTGTGATTAATACTCTCTGTTGCATCTTCTCTACCTCTTAATGTCAAATTCTCACTATTTGCGCCTATCCAGATAGCGTTGCAATAAACGCCTGATACTCTCCGCTTTCGTGCCATAAACCAGCTGAACACCGTTTCCGACCAACACCACCCCCTTAGCCCCCAGCTGATTAAGCTGAGCCTTGTCCACCAACTCGGCATGCTTCACGCAGATACGCAGCCGTGTCAGGCAGGCGGTTAATTCATTGATATTATCCTGCCCCCCCAGGGCGGTGATCATGGAGATCAGGCCGGCCCGCTGGCCGCTCCCCGCCTCCATGCGTCCCGGCGTCTTGAGGTTAAAGGCCAATATGGCGCCGCGAAACACCAGATAATAGATAACCGCCGTGATGGGACCAAGGATCAAAAACCATTCTACATTTCTCGACTGTCCCAGCAATAGACTGAAGTCGACTAAGCCATGGGAAAACACCACGCTGTGGTGGATATCCAGCGAAATCGTCACCGCATAGGCAATCCCCGTCATCAGGGCGTGCAGGATAAACAGCAGCGGGGCGACAAACATGAAGGCAAACTCGATGGGCTCGGTGACCCCGGTCAGCCAACAGGCGGTGGCCGCCGACAGCATGATACCAGCCACCCGGTTGCGCTCATGTTTATCGGCGCAGCGCCAGATGGCCAGCGCCGCCGCGGGCAGCCCCCACATCTTAATCAGGTAGCCACCGGCCAGGTTACCGGCCTGCGGATCTCCCGCCAGGTAGCGGGCCACCTCTCCCCTTACCCATTCATCGCCATTAAAGTATTGCCCCATCTCCAGGTAGAAAGGCGCATTCCAGATATGATGTAACCCAAGGGGGATCAGCAGGCGTTCCACCATGCCGTATACGGCAAACGCCGAGGCGGGCTCCTGATAAACCGCCCAGTTAGAGATCTGCTCAATCCACTGTGAAAGCAAGGGCCACAACAACAGAAAAAGATAGGCCAATAAGATAGCCATGGGCAGCATCATCAAGGGCGCCGAACGACGCCCTTCAAAGAAAGAGAACACCGCTGGCAAGCGTATGCGCTCGCTATGTTTGACTGCGAAACAGGTAAAGGCCCCCACCAACATGCCACCGGCAATCCCTGTGTCTATGGTGGCTTGCCCCAAGATCATCTCGGTGGGTAAGTGATGGATCTTCGCCAGGGCCGACAGGCTAGAGAAAAATACCCCATAACCGAATACGGCGCTAAAGGCGGCAATCCCCTGATCTTTGCAGAAACCTATGGCTATGGTGACGGCAAACAGCATGGGCATCATGGAGAAAACCAGGTTGCCCACGGTCCACATTAGGGTGGCAAGATCGGCCGAAATAAAGGGGATGGGATTAGTCGCCAGGCCTATCATCACGCCCGCAGCAGGCAAGATGGCGATAGGCAGCAGCAGTGCTTGGCTCAGCCGCTGGGCAAACTTAAACCATTGACGACTGATCCGACTTAATCGGCCGTGCGGTCGTTGATGAGTTGGGTCCATTGGGTTAACCATGCTTTTGCTTCTACTTCCGGCTCCATCGTCTCACAGGCATCTATCTTAAGCAGTTCGCCTATGCGTGTGCCGCCAAGCTCAGTCAACAACTCATCGAAACGTATGCCGGCAAAACAGAAGGTCTCGTAACTCGAGTCACCCAGCGCCACCATGCCATATTCGAGTTTAGGCAGATAGGGCGCCTCGCCCCTCAGGGTCTCAAACCAAGGGCTGATATCATCGGGCAGATCGCCCTGGCCCGTGGTAGAGGTCACCACCAGCAGCAGCTCATCTTCGGGTGGTAAGAAACCATTGAGCGTCTCAGGCGTCATCAGAGTAACCTGGATATCTTTGGCCATCAGCTCTTCTTGCAGGGTCTCGGCAACAAACTGCGCATTGCCATAGACAGTTCCATATACCAGATTCACTTTTCTCATGTTTTACTTAGCCCTTAGCGCATTATTTACTTATACTCTAAACATACTTTATTGAAAGCTTGATAGCTACACTAGGTTATTGAGTTTCAAGGATCAATTAGATGCGACACTCGAGCCGACAGAAACATCTAAAGCATGTTCACCGCAGCGCGCACATCAGGCGCATGTGTTATTTCAGAACCGTTCAGTCCCTCTCGCTCAATCCGCCCTCCCCATCAGAAACAGACGCCCCCGAAGAGAAGCTATCGCCCCTCTCGGCAATCAAATCGGCCTGCGCACTGGTAAAGTAACCATAGGCCCTTAGCCTTGAGCAACAGACGTTTTGCTTTGAGACATTCTGTTTTCGAGACCAGATGTTAGACGCTAGACGTTAGACATTAGAAGTTGGCGATTAGACGTTAAAGGTTAAGCCTCACAGATAAGCTGCGCAGCTTCGCCGCTCAGTAGTGTATCGTCCCACCCCAGTAGCTGAAACAGCGCCAACCATTCACTCTCTAACTCTGCCTCTACCGCAATTCGCTCGCCGCTTCGCGGATGATTAAACTCCAGCTTCTTGGCAATCAACCACAAACGATTGATACCGCTATGCTCACGCATGAAACGGTTCTGTTTGCCGTCGCCATGAGTAGTGTCACCTATGATGGGGTGGCGCAGATGTGCCATGTGCCGGCGCAGCTGATGCTTACGCCCTGTATGTGGTGTCAGCTGAACTAGGGCATAACGACTGGTGGCGTATCGGCCTGATGGATAAGGGATCTCACAGTTAAGCAAGGGGCGATAGCTGGTCTGCGCCTCCTGCGCCGCCTTATTAGGATCGACATCTTTGTCGCCCAGGTCATCGAGCTCCTGCTTCAGAGGATAATCCAGCAGCCCAGGCTCGTGCATATTGCCCCTGACGAAGGCGATATAATGCTTTTGGACCGACTTACTGGCAAACTGTTCGCACAGCTGATTGGCCATCTCACTGCTCTTGGCAAACAGCAATACGCCAGAGGTTGGCCGGTCGAGACGATGGACGGGGAAGACGTGGCAGCCCACCAGATCCCGCGTCATCTGCATGGCAAAATATTTCTCCCGCCTCGCCAGATAACTGCGGTGTACCAGCAGGCCGGCAGGTTTGTGGATAGCAACCAGGTCGTCATCTTCGTAGAGGATCTCGATTTTCTTTGCCACTTCAACTGTGGTGCTGTCATGGTCACCGGCTAGTTGCTCGGTAAGATTTTCCATAGGTTCAGGATTAATTGGATCCACTCAAATGCTCATCTAATTGATTAATAATGTTGATTAAAGCTTGCATCTCGCCCCGCCCCTGCCACACATACTCGGCCATGGGGCCTAAAGCTATCTGACTGGGTAGCGTGCCATTGACCGCAATGATCTCACCCATCTTGGGCAGAAAGATAAACTGTAGCCACTGCTCAAAGGCCATGGACTCGCAGGCAAAGGGGGTCGGGTCGGCCATCGCCTCGGCGGAGGGCGGCTCGTCTTGCCACAGTTGCAGTCGTTTCAATTCGGCTTCGATAAGCCTTAGCTGTTTTTCGGTATAGAGAGACACACTTTCCTCGATGATATCTTTCGCCGCGGCGCCTAGGCCTGAGCGCTAATTCGGCCGAAATTGTACCATCTCACCTGACTTCTCCCTATAATAAGCGCCATTTAATCTGTTCCCTGTAAGTAAAACGGCATTCAAATGACTGAAATTACGACCCTGACTCAATTTCTCACCACGGCTAATACCCAGTTCCAGGTCTATGATCTCGGCCGCCGGGTACAGCATATCGACATGATGGCCTTCTCCCAAATTGAGGCCCTCCAGGCGCCTTATCCTTCGCCTATACAGGGTCATGCGCAATTTGCCATCGTCTTCTGGGACAAGTCTAACCAACACTTCATCTGGTTCCTCAAGTTACCTCTGGATGAACGTGGCCTGCTCTCGCCGGCGCCGAGAACGCAGTTTATCCGCATGGTGATTGAGGCCCTAGGCAGCGACCCGACTCAGGCTTTATCCGAGGAGCAGCAAGACAAGCTCGCCAACCATCCCTTTGCCTTCAAACCCAGCGCAGAGAAGCTGGCGCTGTTCAACGCCTTGGTTCGCAAGCAATTAGGCCTGCCCGCCTCGGCGCAATATGAGTTTGCTTATCAGTATCTATCGGGGCAGGTTGCAGCCGAGCGTTGGCAGGATGTAGGCTTACAGGGAATGGCCGACATCTGCGTGCATGCCAGAGAACTCGATCATAGTAAACAACTACTCAACGCCCTGGAGCACAGCGCTGACGAAGTCAAGATAGCCCTGTGCCAACAGCTAGAGCACATCACCCTCGAGGCGCCCTTAGCCGAGCGGCTGCTTGAGGCGTTTTATCATGCCAATGCCCAGCAGAGGCTTTATTACCTGCGTGCACTGGCCTCAGCACCCGCCCTGGCACAACAAGCGATACAGTATCTGGATGAGCAAGATGCGCTGGACAATAACGCCCTTATCACCATAGCAGGCAGAAACTGGACTGCGTTAAAAGACGATCGGACTCGCAAGATCTATCTCGAGGCCCTAGCAAAACAACCCCAAGGCTTCTTTAACCATATCTTTGCTGATATTGTGGCAATTCCAGCGATACGAACTCAACTCTTGATGGCATTAAGAGACAGTGAGCGCAGCCAGGCCCTCGCCAATGCCATAGGTGGACTCTTTAAGGTGACAAAAGCATGATGACAGACTTTTTAATGATCGCCGCGCTGGTGATCATTGCCGCCTTCTTCTGGCAGCTAAGACAGATGGCTGAGCTGAGCCGGATGTTCGCCAGCAGTGAATGCAAGAAGCAGCGAGTACAGCTCCTGGCTATCGCCATGGAATCGGCCCGCCCCAGCATTGGCGGCACTAGCGGACTCACCTGGAAAGCCAAGTTCTTGATGGAGTTCAGTACCGACGGTATCAATCAATATCGTGCACATATCTGGATGCATGGTAAGAAGATAGAAAAAATTCAGTGGCCCATCTTTCCCGAGCCGGAATGGCTCGAAGCGCCAGAGGCAAGAGGTTCAGTCGGCGGCAGCTGTGGCAGTCGCGGCGGTTGCAACTCTGGTGGCTGCAAATAAGCCATCAAATTCACCTCTAAGGCTGATCCACAATAGTGCTCAGTCAGCCGCAATGCCTTAATCAAAAAACTTTGACCAAGGTACTTTTATAAAGGCGCCTAAATCGAGACGCCTAAATCGAGACGACTAAATCGAGGCGACTAAACCGAGAAGCCTCTGATGACAAATAAGGCTCACGGATAGAAATTCTCTATATGGCGCAGATAAAGAAAAAGCGCGGCTCAATTAAGAGCCGCGCCTTCTGTCTTTTTCGCTAAGCAATCCAGCTATTTAAGTGCTCCCTGCTCCATCCTTGCGAATTTATGCTCCTTGCATCTTCCTTGGTCCTTCCATTCCTTGTACCTTTTAGCACTTGCGTACTTAGGTACCGTCCCTTTACTTGGTCATCCATTTACCAAGTTTGCTTAATCCTTAAGCATGTCCAGTCTCGTCCTTGGGATTCCTTTCCTACACTCCTTGTCATCTGCCATCCTAGGCAGATATCCATCATCCTGATGATGATTAGGTCGTCCTGACCCTTCCTTTTCCATTCATCCTTGAACACTGTTAATTCTAGTGCCCTTGTCGCCCAATAATAGAGATGGAAAAAGTTCTGCTTGGCTGGTCACATTATCTCCATCTCAACAAAAAATAGGTAAACACCTGAATTTAATAACAAATAAAGAATGGTACAGATATAGATAGCAGGTTATCAGCTTTATCTCGCACATCAATGTAAGAGATGTCTCACACGGCGGCGGGCACTTTCTGTGAGTTAAGTCTAACACCTGCAAAACCTTTCGTTTCCTGCGCCCAGGCCAAGGGCTGAGGTAGCCCAAAACGATTAGCCCAAAAAAGAAAAGGCGCACCATAAGTGCGCCTTTCTATACTCTTGTGTTAGCCATCCTGCTATCACCTTGCTCCCTGCATCATCCTGATCACATCGGCTTCCTGCCGTCTCCAATTCCTGAGACATCCTATCTTTTTCTTCCCTGGGTGGTCGACTCATTCAACCACGCTCCCACATCCTATGGGCTCCGACGCTTCCTGCCGCTATCCTTTTATGCTTACGCTTACCTGTTCCCTGGTAGCTGTCCTTTGGTTACACTCGTATCCCTTGAGTGAAAATCCATTTCGCGATGATCCATATCGCCTATCGTCCTAAAGCATCCAGCTCTCGTCCCTGATAAGATTCTCACGTCCTCGACAATCTTGCTCTTCCTTGGCCTGCTATTCCTTAGCTTACATTCCTTAGCTTTGGATATCCTTTGCCTTCACATTGCTTAAGTAAGCTCCTTAACTTAATTTCAGTATACTGGGCGCAGCGCCAGAATGTACGCCTCTGAAAACAACCTTAAACCGACTAAATTTCAAGCAAGGCGAAAGTTAAGAATAACACATTGAATATAAATATTATTTAAGTGTCCGCAGGAGAAAACAGGGTAGAGATAAGGAGGAAGACTCACATACTTGTAAGCGATCTCTCACAAACAGCTTGGCAAATTGTGAGTCGTCTGCGCCATAGTGCGAATTTCAAAGACCTTCTCTGAATCAATTTAGCGCCTCTAGGCCAAGCGCAGACCCACCCACCAGTTTATTAACCAGGAGCCACGCGCTTAATCCGCCGCGAGTTAACTGACATCACTTAGACCACCTTAAGACAGGCGTTATTGACCAAGCAGTCATCGACGCCCGGTAAGCCACTGGGCCAACATCACCCAATCGGCAATGAAACTGTAGAAGGGGTACTCAAAGGTCGCGGGCCTATTTCGCTCAAACACGAAATGCCCTATCCAGGCCGCACCATAGCCCAAGACCGGCAGCAGCCACAGCATCCAATATTTGCCCAGCACAATAGCCATGACTAAGAGTGCGAGCACCGACAGGCTACCGACATAATGCAAGGTGCGGCACCTAGGATCTCTATGCTGCGACAGATAAAACGGATAGAAATCCCGAAAGTTGGTATAGCGTTTACTCAATTTCGGTGCTCCGATAGAAAAGCAGCTCCCCCGGCACGCCACCGATGACCAGGCGCTCAATGGGCGCAAAATCCATGGAAGAAAAGAGATGAGCATGCTCGTCCTGTGTCACGTAAACCCCGACGCCTTCGAGCTCGGGTTGCTCGTCACACCAGCTCATTACCGCCTGAATCAAACGCTTACCTAACCCCTTATGCTGCTCGATCGGGGGGACGGCAATGAACTGCAATATGCCACATTGAGTGCTGGGCAGATGTTCGAGGATCGAAGACTCTTTCTTCATCAGCGCCTGGGTCGACTGCCAACCGGCGCTTAACAACATCTTGAGGCGCCAATGCCAATATCTGGCTTCCCCTAAAGGTACCTGCTGGGTCACGATACAGGCCAAGCCAATCAGGCGTTCCTCCTCAAACAGGCCGATCAAAGCCTGCTCCTCTTGCCAGAGGGTATGCAGTTCCTCGCGAATAGCCCCACGCAGCTTCTGTTCATATTGCGCCTTGTCTCCCTTATGCAGGGCGGCAATAAAGAAGGGATCATCATGGTAGGCGTTATAGAGAATCGAGGCGGCGACACGTAGGTCTTCGGCGGTTAAATAGACAGCTTTATAGGTTTCATTAACAGGTGGGGTAGCTGTTGTCATCATTGCTGTTATTCCTTGATCCAGATCAACATTGTCCAATGTAACAAGCTCGTAAAAAAGTGCAAACTTTAATCGATTCGAAACTTTATCAATTTAT
This sequence comes from Shewanella sp. Isolate7, assembly GCF_022398425.1. Lineage (NCBI taxonomy): Bacteria > Pseudomonadati > Pseudomonadota > Gammaproteobacteria > Alteromonadales > Shewanellaceae > Shewanella > Shewanella sp. Isolate7. Next base: position 110,155 of record NZ_JAKEVJ010000001.1, read on the forward strand.
TGCATACTAAATAGGAGCACCTCATTACTACTAACAAGCGAGGGATAAGATGGATATAACACAACCCGATCTAGCCAGCTTATTTGATCAACTCGGCCTGCCGAGCGACCCCGATGCCGTAGAGGCTTTTATCAAGCAACATTCCATCGCCGCGGAGATCCATATTGCCGAGGCGCCCTTCTGGTCTCAGGCCCAGAAGCACTTTTTAGCCGAGGCCTTAGGGAAGGTGCGAACAAGTCGTCGCACAGCTCTGGCTTTGATAGCAGCGACAGTTCAAGGCATTCAACTGAGGGCATGCCGAGGCCTGCTGAAGTTGAATAACGCCGAAATGGTGTTGCTATCAAAGCCCCGCAGGGCGAGGCTTACAGCGGTATTTGCTGCGTTACAGTTCTTGCGAAGGACTAGGGCCATTCGCTGCAAACTGTGCCTAGCATCTATCCACTTTAAGCACACGCAGAGCAAGCGCACAGCTCTGGCTTTGATAGCAGCGACAGTTCAAGGCATTCAACTGAGGGCATGCCGAGGCCTGCTGAAGTTGAATAACGCCGAAATGGTGTTGCTATCAAAGCCCCGCAGGGCGAGGCTTACAGCGGTATTTGCTGCGTTACAGTTCTTGCGAAGGACTAGGGCCATTCGCTGCAAACTGTGCCTAGCATCTATCCACTTTAAGCACACGCAGAGCAAGCACGGGACTTATTCGCACCTTCCTTAGCAGAAGATGCCATGTGGACAGAGGTGATCGATCATCTCGATGCCCAGCTTAGAGCCTAGGCTATAGGCATAAAGTATCACCTTATAGCGCAACGAACTAAGGCCGCCAAAAGGCTTAACACCAAAAGACCTAAACAAAAAAGCAAGCCAACTTGGCTTGCCTTTAAAGGTTAACTTATTCCATTACATGTTCTGATAGGCCTTCTCGCCCCAGCCCACGACGCGGTTATCCGTGATCACAATAGGTGTACATTCATCCTTAGTGGTCGTGCCATCTTCGCGCGTACGCTGGGTACGATAGTAGAGTACGTTGATCGTCTTATCTTGCTTGGTATAGGCCTCGTTAAAATCGGCTGTGCCCATCAGTGTCAGCACCTGGTCGCGGGTCATCCCCAAAGATAACTTAGACAGATTAACGCGGTTCTGCTCCTGCACGCGCTCCCAAGAATTACCTGTGCTCCATCCCTTGTCGCCTTCGCCCACATTCAATACACACCCAGATAGCGCTATACTGGCGGCGCCTAAGACCAATGCTGTTGTTAATTTTGTTTTCACTTTCACGTCCTGTTTATCTATTATAACTGGATTCAGGTAAAGCAAAGCTTATGCCAAACAGACATATCAATATTTATCAAAACCTTAAGATAAATTTGATTTTTAATTCATGTCAGCCAGGCTAAAAAGTAAGGAATTTCACCAATCATGAGTCCTCTCGAACAGGTGCTGGTCGCCGCACGAAAATTGAGTCTGGCGGGTAAGCCCCCCAGCCTGGCTTTAATCAAGGCGAGTCTCGGCAACTCACTTCCCATGCCCATACTGGTACAAGGGTTACAACGCTTTAAATCAATGTCGGCCGACGAACAGGCGGCGATAGTGGTCAGCGCAGCGGCACCTACAGCAAGTATTCAGAGTGCAGAGGCGGCGCCGAATCTTGCCCAGCTGGCTGAGCAGGTCGCTAAGCTCACTGCCAATCAAGAGATCTTGATTAAACGTATCACCGAGCTCGAAGCCAAATTAAACGACAAGGGTAATTGCTGATGCACGTGGTGGAACTCAGATTCGAGTGTTTTGACAACACCACCATCACGGCCGCCGAGCGTGCCATTAATGGTCTACTCGAAGCCTACCGCGCCAATGGTCAGGTATTGGGACGCGAATTTGCCGTGGCCTTCAACGAAGGTGAATTCAGGGTGCATCTGCTGTTACCAGAAAAGAGCAGCCTAGCCAAACGTTTCAACAGCCCCTGGGTCAACTATGCCCTCGAAGAACTCACCGAGGCCAAACTGTTGCATCCAAGAGAAAAATATATCGGTCAGGATATCAACTCTGAAGTCAGCAGCACAGAGACACCCAGCTGGCAACTACTCTATACCAGCTATGTGCATATGTGCTCTCCCCTGAGAAATGGTGATACCCTGCAGCCCATTCCCTTGTATCGACTCCCGGCGACCTTTAACGGCGATCACAAGCGGGTGATCAAGTGGCAAACCGAATGGCAGGCCTGTGATGAATTGCAGATGGCGGCGGCCACTAAGGCAGAGTTTGCCGCCTTAGACGAACTGAGTCAGTGCGACAGCGACCTGTTTCGTCGCGGCTGGGATCTGCGTGGACGCATCGAATACCTCACCAAGATCCCTACCTACTACTATCTCTATCGTGTAGGGGGCGAGAGTCTGGCCGCCGAACAGCAAAGACCCTGTCCACGTTGCGGTAACCCCCATTGGCTACAGGAGACACCACTGCTGGATCTGTTCCACTTCAAATGCGATAACTGCCGCATCGTCTCCAACATCTCCTGGGATCACCTTTAATCAATACGTCTCTGCAAATGAGGCGCACTTCAACCAAGGCGTCTCTTCACCGCTATAGTCCTTTGTGAGCAGACTATTATTTAACGCTGAGCTTAGCCCTTAGCGCGCAGATGGCGCCACATGGTCTTGAGTCGCTGCCAGATCCCGGGATGATCTGTCTCGGGCATAGCGACTTCGACCGGTTTCTGCGGCGGACAGACTCGCGGGCTAAGAGAAGCAATAAAATCCTCCAGACTATCGGCCAGTTGACGATGAGGCAGCTCACCCGGAATCTCTATCCAGACGCTGCCATTCTCATTATCCACCACCAACATCTCGTCGCCTTCCCCCAGCACGCCGATAAACCAGGTCGCAGGCTGTTTCAGCTTCTGTTTCATCATCAGGTGGCCGATGAGATTTTGCTGTAAGTATTCAAAATCTTGCTGGTTCCAAGGCTGTAGTAGCTCCCCTTTACCAAAGTCTGAGTCAAACATCAGCGGCGCCGAAAAATAGCGCCCATACAAGGCCTGTATGCTCGGATGCAGTTTGATGGAGAGCGCATGCTCTATGTTGTCGAACTGCCCCTGGCTGTCGCGTCTTACCGCCTGCCACTGCACCGAGCGCTCGGGCGACGCTTCCACCTTTTCCTGATCGCACGCCAGGACGCAGATTGAGGCTTCCCCTAAGGGGAAATAGCGGGGAAATTCCCCCAGTTTGTCGCTATAGGCTTGATGATAAAGCGTAAAAAATTGATCCAGTGCAGGCAAATAAGACACTTAGCAGTTACCCGAATTTTAAGTATAATGTGCGCCTATTTTGACATGGAAAAACGATTGATGACACAGGTTCATGACCCTTATCGCGACGCCCCCGCGTTGTCCAAACTGACCTTAGGTAAATCGACTGGCTATCAGGCCCAATACGATGCCTCCCTGCTACAAGGCGTGCCGCGCCAGCTCAACCGGGATGCCATCGCCTTAGGCGATCCCCTGCCCTTCCATGGGGCCGACATCTGGACCGGCTATGAACTCTCCTGGTTAAACGCCAAAGGCAAACCCATGGTGGCCATCGCCGAGTTTATCCTCGACTTCAACAGCGACAACCTGATCGAGTCCAAGTCTTTCAAGCTCTATCTCAACAGCTTCAACCAGACCCGCTTCGACTCCATCGAGCAGGTTCAGCAGACTTTAGCCAAGGATCTGTCGGCCTGCGCCGGCGGTGAGGTGGTAGTAAAAATCATCGAGCCAAAGCAGTTCGTCCATCAGCGCGTCGTAGAACTGCCAGGCACCTGCATCGACGATCTGGATATCGAGATCGACAGCTACGAATTCTCTAGCAATTATCTTATCGACAGCACGGATGACAAGAGCGTGGTGGCCGAGACACTCACCTCTAACCTGTTGAAGTCTAACTGCCTGATCACCTCTCAGCCCGACTGGGGCAGCGTAATGATCCGCTACCAGGGCCCCAAGATAGATCGCGAGAAATTGCTGCGCTATCTTATCTCTTTCAGGCAGCACAATGAGTTTCACGAGCAGTGTGTCGAGCGTATCTTCGTCGACCTCAAGCGCCTGTGTCACTGCGCCAAGCTGACCGTCTATGCCCGCTACACCCGCCGCGGTGGCTTAGACATTAACCCCTATCGCAGCGACTTCGAAAATCCACCGGAAAACCATCGACTGGCGCGTCAGTGATCTGTTGAATGCGTAAATAAGCCCGCACTAAGCGGGCTTTTTCTTGCCCTGACGATGCTGCCCCTGCAGCAGACTCACCAGCGTCTGGCGCAGCCACACATTGGCAGGATTCTGAGCGAGCCGTTTTGACCACAGCATATAGATATTCAGTGGCTTGGTCTCAAAGGGGGGCTCAAACACCTGCAGCTTAAACAGTTCGGCATATTCCCTGGCGTAAGACTCGGTCACTATGGCCAGGGCATCACTCTTCGCCGCCGTGGCTATCATGCTCAATAGCGAAGACTGCTCACAATACACCTTACGCTCCGGCAGCACCTGGGTCGTCAGCATATCCACCACCTTGAGGTTAAAACGCCTGAGGTTGAAGATGATATGCTTCTCCGCAAAATACTGCTCAAAACTCAGACTCCCCTGAATGCGCGGATGCTGCCGGCGCGCCACACAGACGATGCGCTCTTGCAATATCTGCGCAACGTCAAAGCCGGCTTCCTGTGGCTTAGAGACATCGATAGCCAGATCCACCTTTTCAGTTTGCAGATCTTTCAAAAAATCCTGCTCCTGCACAGGCGCCTCTTTAAAGATGATCTCCACCCGCATCTCACTGAGGTATTCCTCAGCCGCCGCCTGAAGCAGCTCAATGATGGTGTCGTTGGCATAAACGGTGAAGGTTCTCTGGCTCAACTTAGGGTCGAAAGCCTCCAGGCCTGCAACCAACTGCTCGATTTCAGCCAAGGGGCCGGCGAGATGCCAATACAGATTCAGCGCCGCGGCCGTGGGTTTAACGCCTCTTCCCACGCGCACAAACAAGGCTTCGCCAACCCTGGCCTTCAGGCGGGTGATGGCATTACTCACCGAGGACTGAGTGAGATCCAGTTCCTCAGCCGCCTTGCTAAAGGACTCGGTACGACAGACGACGGCAAACACCCTTAACAGGTTTAAGTCTAATGGTTTACGTTGCGGCATAGGCTCGAATACTATTTATAATATAAATATTACAAAGCAGGTTACCCCTAATTATTTAACAGCTCAAGCGCCATATACTGACCTCATCGATTAAAAAACCAGCTAAGGGTCAGACCATGAAAAAGACACCATTAACGCTTTGCCTGCTCGCCGCACTATCCATCAACGCCCAAGCCGCCCAACATGAACACGACCACATCAGCGTCGGTTATCAGGGTAAGGCCGCCACTGCCCACACCAAAAAGGCTAATCAGGCACTGGCACAGCAACTCAACTTTGCCGACACGGCCGCCTTCGAGGCGTCTAGTGCCAAGCTGATTGCCGAGTTGGATGAGACGACTGCCGCCATCCTGCGCGCCGACTTTACCTTTCTCGGCGACGAGGCGCCAGACACCATCAACCCTTCGCTGCATCGTCAGGCAAGGCTCAACATGGTCGCCAACGGACTGTACGAAGTACGTGATGGCATCTATCAAGTCAGGGGGACAGATCTCGCCAACCTGACCCTTATCCGAGGGAAAACCGGCTGGATTGCCTACGATGTCTTACTCACCAAAGAGGCCTCAATGGCATCAATAAAGTTTGCCATGAAGCACCTGCCCAAAGATGGCGATCTCCCCATTGTCGCCATGATCTACTCGCACAGTCATGCGGATCATTTTGGTGGCGCCAGGGGCGTGCAGATGCTGTACCCAGAGGTCAAAGTCTACGGCTCTCATAACATCACCAAGGAGATCGTCGACGAGAACGTGCTGGCCGGCAATGCCATGAGCCGCCGCGCCGCCTATCAATATGGCGCCACCTTAGGGAAACACGAGCACGGTATCGTCGATGCCGCCCTCGGCAAGGGGATCTCCAAGGGGGAGATCACCTTCGTCAAACCCGACTATACGCTCAACGCTGACGCTAAGTGGCAAACACTAAGCATTGATGGCCTGGAGATGGTCTTCATGGATGCCTCTGGCACAGAGGCTGCCTCAGAGATGATCACCTACATTCCGTCGATGAAGGCCCTGTGGACGGCTGAGCTCACCTACCAGGGGATGCATAATATCTATACCCTGCGCGGCGCTAAGGTGCGTGATGCACAAAAATGGTCAAAAGATATCAATGAGATGATGAATGCCTTCGGGGATGAGGTGCAGGTGCTCTTCTCCTCCCATTCGGCGCCCATCTGGGGTAACGGCGCCATTAATGATTTCTTACGCCTACAAAGGGACAACTATGGTTTCATCCACAACCAGACCCTGAGACTGGCCAACCAGGGCGTCAGCATCCAGGATATCGGCGATGCGATTCAAGAGGTGCTCCCCGCTGCAATCGAGCAGGCCTGGCATACCAAGGGCTACCACGGTACCTATAGCCACAACGCCAAGGCGGTATACAACATGTACCTGGGCTACTTCGACATGAACCCGGCCAACTTGAATCCGCTGCCGACTTCGCCCGAAGCCGTAAAGTTTGTCCACTACATGGGGGGCGCCGAGCAGGTGATGGCGAAGGCCAGCCGAGACTATGCCCAGGGGGAGTATCGCTTCGTCGCCACCGTGCTTAACAAACTGGTGACGGCAGAGCCAGACAATCAGGCCGCTCGCGATCTGCTCGCCGATACCTATGAACAGCTGGGCTACCAGGCCGAAGGCGCAGGATGGCGTAACATCTATCTGACCGGGGCCCAGGAACTTAGGATGGGAATTCAACCTGGCACGCCAAAGACGGCATCGGCAGATGTGCTCAGTGAGATGGATCTCTCGACCCTGTTCGACTTCCTGGCGGTGAAGATAGATAGCCTCAAGGCCGAGAAGCTGGGCCGGATCAGCCTGAATGTGATCACCCCAGACGAGTCGAATGTCCTCTATGTCGAACTGAGTAATGGCAACCTAATCAACATCCAGGTTAACCAGCCAAAGGTTGCCGATGCCACGCTCACCATCAACAAGACCGACATCACCCGGATATTGCTAGGTCAAACCCAATTAGCTAAGCTGCTACAGCAGGGAGAAGCCAGCATGACAGGCGATCAGCAGGCCTTTAACAAAATCGCCTCGACCATGGTGCAGTTTGATCCCAACTTCGAAATCGTCCCGCTGGGAAAACGTGAACATAAACATGATTAACAGCCATAGCTTAGTATCTTACTAACTCGATTTAATCAAACGCCAAACTTAGCCGATTTGGCGTTTATCCCTTCCCCCGATTGATGCAAAAAACATTATTAAGCACAACTTAAAAATACCACTTTAGAGATACCTCTAATTTAGTATGAGCTCATGATCTTTATCACAATTATTGACACAAAAACTTAATCACCGTGTAACATTGTTTTAGATCAACAAATTGATCCTTTTGAAGTCCTATAACAGTTGATGAGCAATGACCAAACAAAAGGATCACAATTAATGAAACTTCATGCCCTCAGCCTTGCCGTGCTTGCCAGCTTATCCGCCTCTGCCCTTGCGACAGAGAGCGTCGATCCGCTGAAGAAGGCCTTTATCGACGATTCTAAGGTAAACTTACAATTTCGCCTACGCTATGAAGATGTGGATGTCGCCAATGTCGACGAGCAAAATCAGACCACACTGCGTACCCGCCTGACCTATCAAACCGGTGATATTTATAAGCTATTTGCCTTGGCAGAAGTAGATGATGTGCGCTCTACCGATGATGAGCCTCTGATTGCTGACTATGAATATACACAGATCAACCAGGCGTACATTGGATACCGTGGCCCTGCAAACACTTTGGCCCAGTATGGTCGCCAGCGCATCCTGCTTGACAACCAGCGCTTCGTCGGTGGTGTTGGCTTCCGCCAGAACGAGCAGACCTACGATGCCTTCTCGGTAAAAAATACCGCCGTTGAAGGACTAACCGCTTACTACGCCTATGTGAATAATGTTAATCGTATCTTCCCTGAAGGTTCGGGCAAAGATGAGCACAAGAATGAAACCCACCTACTTAACGTCAACTACAAAGGTTTAGATTTCGTTAAGTTAAGTGGCTACGCTTACCTGATCGACAACATCAACGTAGCAGCCTTCTCGACTGACACCTATGGTGTGCGCGCGACCGGCGATATCAAGCTAGATAAACTTAAGTTCAACTATGAGGCAGAATTCGCCCAGCAGTCTGAAGGCGGCGACAACCCTGTAAGTTACTCAGCCTCATACTACAAGCTCGGTGCTGGCGTAAACTTCGATGCCTTCGGTGCTAAAGTGGGCTACGAGGTATTGGGCTCTGACGACGGAAAAGCAGGCTTTATCACACCACTGGCCACACTGCACGCCTTTAACGGCTGGACAGATAAGTTCCTGTTTGGTGGCAAGGGTAACTGGGAAAATGGTATCGTAGAGACTCACCTTATTGTGACTGCCAAAGTCGCAGGTCTGAAACTACTCGCCAAGTATAACAAGTTTGACTCTGACTATGGTGATGTCGACATGGGTAAGGAATGGGGCGTATCGGCTACCTATCCTTTCGCCAACCACTATAGCGTGGGTCTGAAATACGCCAGCTTCAGCGGTGCCGATGAAGGTTATGCCTTCTCTAACGACACAGACAAGCTATGGCTAACCTTCCAGGCTAAGTACTAAACCAGAAGTACCAAGCCATTTTCCTATCGCCCAGGGCGGGCGATAGGCGCTAGTACTCCCTGAGTTGCAACAGCTTTGCAGGAATGCCAATTTTAACCTTGGTTTTCCTGCTTTTTTCTGTCTGCCGCTGTCGGTTCAGGCTGCTTCACTCTATCAAAGCCTAATAAACCCAGACTATATCCTAGGGTCTGTTGATCTTTGCCGTTTGTTTTTGCAGCAGTTTGAAGGTGATTTATACAAGGCAGAGTCCGTGTATTGTAGTTATTCTACATGAGCGGGCGATAACGCCGTAGAAATGGCCTACAAAAGCTGCCCGAAGGGTTCATCTAAACGCGCCTTGCCCTTTGTTACCTGCTATTTACATAGAATAACTATGCCGCACAGCATGCGCCTTGAGCAAAATGCGTTTAGATCGAACAAAAATTAAACCTGAAAGATAAACAGACCCTAGAGCTAAGAATAAAAGCTAGTCGGCCAGCAACAAGGCCTGCGCACTCACCATCTCACAACATAACGCCAGTGGCTGTGTCGAGGAGAGGCTCAGCGCAAAACGATACTCATCATCGAATTGCCCTAGGATACTTTGCCAGCCCGCAGCAGGCCGAGCCAATTGCTGGCTGTCGCCTGCATCGGCTTGGTCAGCATTTTCTCGGTCGAGAAACAGGCTCACCGCCTCTTCTATCCAGACTTGTCGGGCCGCTAAGCCATTAAAACTCAGCGCCTGATGCGGGGCATCACTCAAGGTAAAATAGAAAGACTTGAGAGAGAGCGCCAGCCCCAACCCCTTGGCCTTGATGTATGACTCTTTCAATGCCCAGAGATCGAAGAAGCGCAGACGCTGCCGCTCAGGTGGCAAGGCCAGCAGGACGTCTCGCTCCTGCTGGGTAAAGTAATGGTTAAGGATGGCGTGAATGTTGGTGTTAGTGCGTAGACGCTCGATATCGACGCCCAGTTCCAGCGACCTGACCTGTTGCTCTGACCCTAAAGCTCCTGATTTAAAGGACTTAGATGCTAAGGACTTAGTTACTAACGGGTTAGGTGCTAGCGTATTAGGCGATTGAGCGATCGCCAAAAGCATATAGTCGCCGCTGTGACTCAGGTTAAACACCAGACGACTACGCTGAAAAAGCGGCTCGTTCAGCACAGGCTTGCCCTTATCCAGATAATCGAAACGCCACTCAGTGGGGGCGATAACATCACCGGCTTCAGCATTCAGGCACTCATGGGCCTGCGACAGCAGCTGACGCAGATAGCATCTGACCAAGAGTCCCTTCTCTCTGGCGGACGCCATTCGATAACGCGTCACTTTCTGCTGCTCATCCAGCGGCAGGATGTCAAGCAGGCGCGCCTGCTGCTCGGCGCTGAAACTGGGCAAATTCAATGGGCAGAGATAGAGATGTACGGGAATAGCGTCCCCAGCGACCTTGTTCAACTCGGTTAATGTCCTGCTTGATAAGTTGGCCAAGCCTACCATCGACGGCTTAGGAGCACCACCTGAGCCGCTAAAATAGGCCTCTCTTTGAAACCTGGCTCAGATGCAAACCAGCTAAAAACTCCACTTGAGCTGCAGATAGCCTAAGGTGGACGCCGACTGGCCGAAAAGGCTCGCAGTCGAGCCATCGAAACGCTGTGCGATCAGGCTAAGCTGCCAATCGTCCGCCAGCGAATACTGATAGGTGACGCCCACAAAGAAGGAGCCATCATCATAGTAGCTAGCATTGCTACTCAGGCGGCTGAGGGGCGTGATGTCAAAGCCGACATCCAGATAATAGGTCCAGGTCGTAAAGCTCAGGGTACGCGCCGAAAGCGGCAGATTAAGATAGAGTAAGGCACTGTCGACAGCCACCGGAGATGAGATATAGAGCGCGGCGCCCAGCAGACGCCAGTTTGCCTCAGAGGCAAAACTGTAATCCATCTCAAGCGTAGCCACAGTGCTGGCCCTGAGCGACTGTGGCTGCAACTCGCTCCCCCCTGGTGAAAGCCTCGCTCCACCCGGGTCATCGATAGGGTCAAAATAGCTCAGCTCGCCCCGTAGCCCGGCGCCAAAAAGATCGCCGGCAAACCCGCCACCGAACACCCTGTCGTCGCGAGTCTCACCTATGATCAGCTGCCAATCCCAGCCGAGGTTATAGCCAAAAACGTCATCACCAAGAACGCTATGCCCGAGATAGCGCCCGGCATACTGGCGATTAGTACGCTCGGCGTTAGCGGGCGTTAACCCATCATCCCCCTGACTATAGACAAGCTCCAGTTGACTGGCATAACCCAGTTGACGGCTAAGCTTAATGGCATCGACGCCCCGGCGCTCAGGATAGTCGACATCATAGATGGAATAGGCGTTGAAGATATCATTGGGGTTCCACAGGGTACTCATGGCCCAGTTGACCCTAAAGCGGCCTGCGGTTAGCTCCCACTTGTCATCGAACTGCCAGCTCAGGTAGGCACGATCTAACTGACTATTGCCAATCCAGTCGCCACTCTCGAGCCAGTTGGCCGACAGATCCCAGTAGCCGGGATCCCTCGAGATCAGGCCGCCATAACCCGGCAGGCTGGTGGTGTCACCTGCCATAAGACGATTGCGCAGCCCTACGTTCACCCTGACTCTTTGCCAGCGATACTCGGCGTCGATACGATTATGCAGCAGGCCGTCCCACAGCTTATCGCCCTGCTCTGGCGCGACCATAGAGCCCAGATAACTCACATAACCTTTGACCTGCCAGGGCTGCTCGGGCGCAACGCCGGGAATGGGCGAAGCTAATGCCACGAAACTCGACTGAGCCGCGAAGAGGCAGACGACGGCAGCCAAGCATGGCCTTAGCCTTAGCAAAAGCATAAACACTCAGCCGCCCGATTCATTGACGACGATCCTCCACCAGGCGGCCATCTTCAAACACTATCACCCGCTTGGCTCTGGCGATCACCCGTGGATCATGGGTCGAGAAGATAAAGGTGGTGCCCTCCTGCTCGTTTAAGCTCTGCATGATATCTAAAAGCTCGGCGGTGCTCTTGGCGTCTAGGTTGGCCGTCGGTTCATCGGCCATCACGAATCTGGGTCTCGGTGCCAGGGCACGCGCCACCGCAACCCGCTGCTGTTGGCCACCCGACAGCTTGGCGGGGATCTTGTCCTTCTGATCGGTCAACCCCACCTGAGTCAGCAGCGCCATGGCGCGCTCGCGGCACTCGGCCTCGCTGTGGCCCTGTAGCTGCATGACAAACTCCACATTCTCTAGCGCCGTCAGTACGGGCAGCAGGCTGTAGTCCTGGAAGATGAAACCCACATGGTCGCGGCGAAAGGCGATCAGCGCCTGCTCGCTCAGTCGGGTGATATCCTCACCGTCAATCAACACGGCGCCGCTCGTCGGGCTATCTATTCCGCCTATCATGTTGAGCAGCGTCGTCTTGCCCGACCCGGATGGCCCCATGATGGCGACGAACTCCCCCTGGGCTATGGTGAGATCCAGCGATTTTACCGCGGCCACCGGAAAGTCACTCTCGGGGTTATAGATTTTCGTTAGTGCTTGAATCGCTATGGTCATGAAATACGCTGACTCCTTTCTCTAATGAGTCTCACCCAAATTTTCCCCAACCTAATGCTTCTGCGCCATGGCATCCACCGGACGCTGCTTGATGATCTGCCGCGCCGGATAGAGGGCGGCCAGCAGGCTCGCTACCACCACCATCGCCAGGGTCAGAAGATACTGATCTATAGCGACCTGTGGATAGAGGGTGGTCGAAACGCCAAACGCGCCGAGTCCATCGGCCATGCTGCCAAGGGGAATGCCTGTCTTACCCAGCAGCGCAATTACCATTACACTCAGCAGCAGGCCTAGAAAAGCCCCCGTAAGCCCAAGCAAAAGTGACTCCAGCAGGATAAGCCCCATTATCTTAGGCTTCACCATGCCGATGGCCATCAGCACACCGAACTCCCGCGTCCGCTCAAATACTGCCATCAACATGATGTTGGTGATCCCCAAGCCTAATGCCGAGATGAAGATCACCAGAATCACCGCATTGCTGGTGCCCATCTGCGCGATAATGGTCGCCAGCATGGGCTGGATCTGCTGCCAATCGCGCACCCTGTCCTGCGGTGCCAGGTCGCTGGAAAGTGCCTTGGCAACCGCCCTGGCGCGGCTATTGTCTAAACTGTCGCTGTTACTCAGGCGAATCGCTATCTCATGCACCCCATCTAGGCCAGCAAGCAGGGTCAGATCCTTACGGCGCACATAGGCGTTGGCCTCATCGAAGGTACAGGAGGGCGAGCGATAGAGGCCCGCCACCCGAAACGCCGCGCCGCTCACCGCCTTGTCGGCATTGCTGAAGGTCAATACCACCTTGGAGCCGAGCCTTAACTTGAGTCGGCTCGCCGTCTTTTGTGAGATCACTATGGGATGGCGGCCAGCGATGTCGAGCCAGTCCCCCTCAGTGATATGCTCGGCGATGGGCGTAACCTTGGCCTCGGCGGCCGGGTCGACCCCATTGATACGAATGCCGCGACTCGCCCGGGGTGAGGCCAGCATCCCCTGCACCAGAAAACGCGCCGAGACGCCTTGCACCTCGGGAAGCTCGGCCAGCCTGGCCAGCACAGGTTCGGGCGCACTTATCCGGCTATTGATGTCCGGGTCGAGCAGATAGTCCTTGTTATGCACCTGCAGATGGCTGGTCTGCCAGGCCACGGCGTTATCTATCATGTTGGCGTACATGCCTGTCATGAAGCCTATCATCACCACCACGCCCACCAGACCAAACACCATGGCGCACACCATGATGCTGGTGCGCAGCCGATTGCGCCACAGATTGCGCCAGGCCAACAGCGCCAACATGGGCAGATGCCAAATAGCCTTATCCTTGGTCATCATCGCCTCCTTTGAGCGCCGCGACCACCACCAGCCGCTGGGTTCGCCACAGGGGATAGCAGAGGCAGATTGCCATCAGGCTCAGTATGATGATCACCTGATTGCGTACCAGCGACAGCGACACCTTCATCGGCATCACAGGCTCCCAGCCCATCTCAAGCATCATCTTGGCGGTCTCTCCGGAGAGAGAGATGGGATGGAAATAGAAATAACCGATAACCACGCTGCTCACCCCCAGGCCTAGGGCTACTCCTAAGGCGGCAATCAACAGCGATTCGATCATCACCAGGCGCAGCAAAGTCAAGCGAGCCATACCGGTCGCCAGCATGACGCCGAATTCGCGCCTGCGCTCCAGTGTCATCATCAATATGGTGGCGAACAGGGCGAAGCCGACGATGAGATAGAGCAGGCAGATCATAAACAGGCCACCGGCCCTATCCAGGGCGATCTGCTGCGCCATCTCTGGGGCCAGAGACTGCCAGTCGCGCACCTTCACCCCGCCGTCATAGCGCGCAGACAACTGATGTGTCAGGTGTTCCACCTCGTCCAGTTTGTCGCTATGCAGCACCCAGGCGGTCACCTGATTGCCGGTGGAAAACAGCTCTTGGGCCGTGCCGAGCGGCATATAGACCAGCTGATTATCCAGCTGCGCCAAGGGAAAGTGCAGTATGCCGGCAATGGGGTAGACACCGGCTGCCGTCTGACCGTGATAGCCCTGCCCGTAGAGCACCAGCTCATCGCCGACACCCAGCTTGAGATACTCTGCCAATCCTTGCCCCAGCAGCACCTGCTTAGCATCAGGACTTAGGTAACTGCCCGCCACCAGCTTATCTGCGATACCTGAATAGTCATTCTCAAGCTGGGGACGCACGCCGTACACCACCACCCCCTTAGAGCGCTCCTCGCTGGAGGCCAACAGGAAAGATTCGATTCTGGGCAGGGCGTAGCTGATGTGAGCAAGGCCTTTTGCCTTGGCGATAAACTCATCATCGCCGGGCAGCAAGTCTTCGATGCTCTCTGTGGTGGCATACTCGGGCGATTGCAGCTGAATGAGACCGGTGGAGAAACGGGCACTGTTGTCGATGTTGTGCTCGTAACTGCCCTCTTGCATGCTACGCATGAACAGAGACAGAAACAGCGCCAAGGCCAGGGCGAAGGCGGTCAGCAAGGTGCGCCGCTTCTGCCACCAGAGATTACGCCACGCCAGCTTAATCAACATGCCTCATCCCAATCCTTGTGCCAAAGGGTAAATCCAAGATTAGTCCCGCAGCGCCTTCATCTGCTGCTGCGAGAAGAAATCGTCGCCTATGTCGAAATCAAATGCCGCCTCATGGGTGATGAGTTCGGTGCGCTGGCCCGGCTTATCGGCGGGACTCATCACCATCTTGGTGGCCAGCATGCGCCCGCCCATCACCTGGATATCCGAGGTGGTCAGGGTATTGACCGGTTCGTCGAACTCATCGAAAAACTCCGCCCGGCGTTGTAGGTAGTGATTGGAGGAGATCCACAAACGGATGCGGCTCCAGACCACGGGAGCATCCGGCTTGGCGATGGCGTCGATAACGAAACAGTCGTCCCCTTCTATCGCCTCGTGCTTCACCAGTTGATGGCGATAGTCGACCACGATAGAGGACTGATTGATGAGGTCATCATTGGTAAAGTCTGAGCCCATCCAGGACTGACTCAACATGGAGGGGGCTATCTTGATGATGCGCTCGATGGCGGGCACCCAGTTCCACATCTCACGGTAGCGTTTAAGCGACACGCTTCCCTTGTCCTTCGCCGGTGCCGTCACCAACACTAGCGACAACTCCAGCCCCTTGGTCCAACTCTTCATACTCATGGAGCGGGTCCAGTCGGGACGCACTATATTCATGGTGGCCACCACATAGCTGGACTGGCCGCGCATCTGCTCGTCGGCGCGGCGCACTATCTGCCGCGCCTGCTCGGCTAAGACTGCCTCCTCGGCTGCTGCCTTTTCCACAGCCACAGCCACCGCTTCCACAGCCATGGCCTCCATCGCCCTAGCCTCTGTGAATAAAGATAGCGGCGTCGTCCACACCAGCGCCAGGCCAAAGATGCCGACTAACCAAGGTCTTACTGCTTGCATGCCAACGTCCCCTGTTGATGTGTAAATGCTAGGGCCTGTTTATCTTTCGCGTTCATTTTTGCAGCATTCTGTATCACTTTTATACAAGGCAGAGCGATTGTCATGTAGTGCACTACATCAATGAGCGATAACGCAGCAGAAAAATGATACAGACGCTGCCCGCTGGGTTCGTCTTGAGCACGTTCAACACTTTGTTACTCGGCTTTTATATAGAATAACTATACTACAAGCCTCATGCCGCGATTTAAACGTGCTCAATTAGAACAAAATTTGCTCTCAAAAGGTCAACAGGCCCTAGGCTAACCACTTAAACTCTAGCCTATAACCTGTTGTCTTAAAAAGAAACATACAAACGCTTACGCTTAGACATTCACCCTGTCACCATGGCTCGGTGGCGTCGAGGTCACCAGAAACTCCAGCACCTGCTCGCCGCCGTTGCGCAGGCAGTGAGCCTGACCCGGCGCCACATGCATCCCCTGATGGCCCGTGAGTCTATGCTCGATACCCTCCACCTCAAGCAGCGCCGTCCCCGACAGGATAAAGAAAAACTGCTCCGCCACCTTGTGGTAGTGACGCTGCTCGCCCCTGCCCACAGGTACCCGCTCCTGAATCACGCTCAGCGCAGGACGCTTCACCAAATGCCAGCCATCGCAATTGTCACCCCAAAGATAATGCTCGGCATTTTCCCGACTTATCGACGTCATCCCCGCTCTCTCCCTAATGGCTCTTGATGAATACAAGCTCTTGATGGCTCCAAGTTCTAAATGACACCAAGCTAATGCCGATACAGACCGGGCGCAATAAAAAAGGAGAAACGGGTTCTCCTTTTTTACTTACATAGGCCTAAGCCATTAATATGCCTTTAATGCGAATACGCCTTTAATGCGCCTTGGCCGCCGAGATCAGCTCCCGCTGCACATGATCCGGCACCACATCGTAGCGGCTGAAGGTCATGGCAAACTGACCGTCGCCCCCTGTGAGGGATTTCAGCCGGGTCGAGTAGTCATCAACGGTTGCCAGCGGCGCCTCGACCTCCACCTCCACCTTGCCGTTACCCTGAGCCTGGGTACCACAGATAATGCCGCGGTTGGCACTGATATCGCCTGTGATGTCACCCACATGTTCCTGAGCCACCTGAACCTGCATCTCGACGATCGGCTCTAAGATCACAGGATTGGCCTCGTTCACTGCATCTAAGAAGGCCTTCTTACCCGCCATCACGAAGGCGATCTCTTTCGAATCGACGCTATGGTGCTTACCATCGAGCAGGGAGACGCGCACATCCTGCATCGGGAAGCCAGCCAGGGCACCGCCTATCATCGCCTCCTTCACGCCCTTCTCGACCGCGGGAATGTATTGACTCGGCACCGAGCCTCCCACCACCTTACTGACAAACTCGAACCCAGCCCCTCTCGGCAGCGGCTCGACGGTGAGTTCCACCTCACCAAACTGACCGGCACCGCCAGACTGCTTCTTGTGGCGATAGCGCGCCGTGGCGCTGCGGGTGATGGTTTCCCGGTAGGCCACCGCGGGCACATCGGTTTCCATATCCACATTGAAGAGGTCGTGGGCCTTCTCGAGGGCGATCTGCAGATGCAGGTCCCCCTGGCCTTGTAAAATCGTCTGCCCCTCGGCCTCGTTCTTAGCGATATGCAAACTCGGATCTTCCACCACCAACTTGTTGAGCACCTCGGCAATCTTCTGCTCATCGCCGCGGCGCTTGGCGGACACCGCCAGGCCGAAGATAGGCTGAGGCAGTACCAGCTCAGGCAGGTGGAACTCATCTTCGTCGTGACTGTCGTGAAGCACGGCGCCTACTGTCAATTCATCCACCTTAGAGATGGCGCAGATATCGCCGGGCACCGCCGAAGTCACGCTGATTTGTTTGTCCCCCTGCAGCTTAAACAGGTTACCCACCTTGATGGGCTTGCGACCATCGCCGACAAACAGCTTCATCCCCAACGAGATAGTGCCCTGGTAGACCCTAAACACCCCCATGCGACCGAAGAAGGGGTCGATGGCCACCCGAAATACATGGGCCAGGGCGTGATCGTCACTGGACTGAGTCACATCCACAGGCACGGCCGACTCCCCCTGCCCCTTGATGAACTGTGGCGGATTGGCCTCTAACGGGTTGGGGCTCAGCTTGATGATAAGCTCAAGCAGTGCGCCTATTCCCACCTGCTGCTCTGCGCTGGTGAAACACACAGGCACCAGGTGTCCCATACGCAGTGCGGTCTCAAGCGGCGCGTGCAGCTGCTCGGGAGTCAGGTTCTCCCCCTGTTCCAGATAGAGGGCCATCAGCTCGTCGTCTTCCTCGAGCACGGTATCGACCAGCTCGTCGCGGGCGCAGGCCACATCGTGAAACAGGGCCTCGCCCTGTAGCTCGGGCTGGGGATGCAGGTAACAGTCGATCACATCGTCCAGGGCGGCATTGGGCAGATTCACCGGCAGGCAGCGATGGCCAAACTTGGTCTGGATCTCATCGAGCAGGCCCGCCAGCTTGGCGCCGTTACCATCAATATGGTTAATGGCGATCAACACCACCTTGCCCTGAGCCCTGGCGGCCTCGAAGGCGCGCTGGGTGATGGTCTCTATGCCGGTGGCGGCATTGATCACCAGGAGCACGGACTCAACACCGCTCAAGGGCAACAGCGCACGACCGAAGAAGTCGGGCAGACCCGGGGTGTCGATGAAATTGATATGATGATTGTCGAAGTCGAGATTGAGGAAGGAAGGTTCTAGGCTATGTCGATGGTCTTTTTCCTGGGCAGTGAAATCAGCATGATTTGTGCCCTTGTCCACCCTGCCTTTTTGAGCGATCGCCTCGCCCTGGAACAGCAATGCCTCTAACAGGGTGGATTTCCCCGCCCCAGTGTGTCCGAGCACCGCCAGATTCCGGATCTGCTCCGTGGTAAACTCAGCCATATAGGCCTCCTTTGAACTGTTATATCAAGAGGTAACAGCACCACGACCTCATTACCTACCACTCAAAATCGTGTTAGCTGCAAACAAAAACAAAGTGTTGTGATCGGTCTATTAACAAACAGTATAGGCCTGTCACTCTGCCATGCTTTTGATCGAGATCACGCTTTAACTCACAGGGTCAATTTAGCTAACACCCATCACAAACAGCGAACATACGTAAGCTAAAATTGCAGGCATCAATGACTTTTAAGTCCCAGGTGATTGTATTGCCCCGCAAGCTACTGTAGTCTGCTGCTCTATTAACGTCAGTTCAGACGGACAACGCGGCATTTTGCAAGATCTCAGCGAACTGCGCAGGCACTTGTCCCAATAGATTATTGATGGAACGCCCTAACCAGTATGCTTGAGAAGCCTCACCACAAGACGCAGCGCAAAGACTCGCAAGCCGGGGCGCGAAAACTCAGCGCCAGTGAATATAGGCACAAGAATGCCACCACCACCCCTGAGATGCGCCAGTTTATTCAGGCGTCGGATCTGCCGGTGAGCCAGCTGGCCAGGGTGCTCAACATCAGCGAGGCCACGGTGCGCAAATGGCGTCGACGCGACTCGATAAATGACACGCCCAACACTCCTCACCACCTCAACACCACCCTGACCCCGATGCAGGAATATGTAGTGGTTGGGCTGCGCTATCAGCTCAAGATGCCCCTGGACAGGCTGCTCAAGGTGACCCAGGAGTTTATCAACCCCAACGTGTCCCGCTCAGGCCTAGCCCGCTGTCTCAAACGCTACGGCGTGTCGCGCATTCGCAATATCGAGCGCCCCGAGGTTCCGGAGCATTATTTCAACCAGCTGCCCATCGCCCAGGGCAGCGACATCGTCACCTATACCCTAAACCCAGAGACTCTGGCCCGTACCCTGGCACTGCCAAAGGCCGACGGCGACAGTGTGCTGCAAGTGGCCTCGCTCACCCTGCCGCCACAACTGGCCGATGCCGAGCCAAGCTCTGTACTCTTGGGCATAGATCCTCATAGCGACTGGATCTACTTAGATATCTATCAAGACGGCAATACCCAGGCCACCAAGCGATACATCACCCATCTGCTTCGTCAGGGGCCGTTTCATCTGCGTAAGCTGTTAGTACGCAACTATCACACTTTCTTACAGCGCTTCCCTGGTGCCACCATGGCACAGTTAACACCCGGCGCTGACATACAGACACCTGAGCATCAGGTAGCAAGCGGAGACTCATAATGAGCCAGACCGATACATCAAAGACGCCAAGCGATCAGCGCCTCAACAAGCGACTGAAAGATATGCCTATCGCCATCGTTGGCATGGCCAGCATCTTTGCCAACTCACGTTATCTCAACAAGTTTTGGGATCTGATCTGCGACAAGATAGACGCCATCACAGAGGTGCCAGACACCCATTGGCAGGTCGATGACTACTACGACAGCGATAAGAGCGCGCCGGATAAGAGCTACTGCAAACGCGGCGGCTTCATGCCCGAGGTCAACTTCAATCCCATGGAGTTTGGTCTACCGCCTAACATCCTCGAACTGACCGATACTTCGCAGCTTTTATCCCTCATTGTCGCCAAAGAGGTGCTCGCCGATGCCAGGCTGCCCGAGGGTTACGACAGAGACAAGATAGGCATCACCCTAGGTGTGGGTGGCGGCCAGAAGATCAGTCATAGCCTCAACGCCAGACTGCAATACCCAGTGCTTAAGAAGGTGTTTAAACACAGCGGTATCAGCGACGCCGACAGCGAAATGCTGATTAAGAAGTTTCAGGATCAGTATGTTCACTGGGAGGAGAACTCCTTCCCGGGCTCGCTTGGCAATGTGATCGCCGGACGTATCGCCAACCGCTTCGACTTAGGCGGCATGAACTGTGTGGTCGATGCCGCCTGCGCCGGCTCACTCGCCGCCATGCGCATGGCACTGAGCGAACTGGTCGACGGCCGCGCCGAGATGATGATCACAGGTGGCGTCTGTACCGACAACTCCCCCTCCATGTACATGAGTTTCTCCAAGACACCAGCCTTCACCACCAACGAGACGGTGCAGCCCTTCGATATCGACTCCAAGGGGATGATGATAGGCGAAGGCATAGGCATGGTGGCGCTAAAGCGCCTCGAAGATGCCGAGCGCGATGGCGATCGCATCTATTCGGTGATCAAAGGCATAGGCGCCTCATCTGACGGTAAATTTAAGTCTATCTATGCGCCGCGCCCAGAAGGCCAGGCCAAGGCGCTCAAGCGCGCCTACGACGACGCCGGATTTGCCCCCCACACCCTGGGGCTAATGGAGGCCCACGGCACAGGCACGGCCGCCGGTGATGTGGCCGAGTTTAACGGTCTCAAGTCTGTCTTTAGCGAGGGCTGCGAAACGACCCAGCATATCGCCCTGGGCTCGGTGAAATCGCAAATCGGTCATACTAAGTCTACCGCCGGCACGGCGGGACTCATTAAGGCGGCGCTGGCCCTGCACCACAAGGTATTGCCACCCACCATCAATGTGAACCAGCCTAATCCCAAGCTGGATATCGCCAACTCGCCTTTCTACCTCAATACCGAGACGCGCCCCTGGCTACCACGCCCAGACGGCACGCCGCGCCGCGCAGGTATCAGCTCCTTCGGCTTTGGCGGCACCAACTTCCACTTCGTGCTCGAAGAGTATCAGAGTGATCATGGCCGCGATAATGGCGAGCTCACCCGTTTCCGCCAGCGGGCCGTGCCGCAGAGCCTGCTGCTTAGCGCAGCCGATAAGCCGGGACTCATCGCCACGATTAAACAGCTCATTGCAGATACCGACACGCAATCTCTGGAGGCCCTGACAGGTCAACATCCGGTGCGGACGCTCGATACAGATGCGCCGCGTCTTGGCCTGGTGGTCAGCGACACAGAGACGCTCAAGGCCCAGCTTGGACAGGCGCTTAGCCGACTCGATACCAGCGATGAGGCTCACTGGTCGCTGCCCGGCGGCGTGCACTATCGCAGCGCCAGCCTAGCTAATGCCAAGGTGGCCGCGCTGTTTGCCGGCCAGGGCGCCCAATACCTCAACATGGGCCGTGAGCTAAGCTGTCACTTCCCAGAGATGCGCGCCCAGTTTGTACTCGCCGACAAGGTCTTTGCCGCCAAAGGCAAGACGCCTGTGTCACAGCTGGTCTATCCCCTGCCCGTCTTTGATCAGGCAGAACGCCAGGCCCAGGAGGCCCAGCTAACCAACACAGCCAATGCCCAGAGCGCCATCGGCGCCATCTCCATGGGGCAATACAGCCTGCTCAGCGCCGCCGGCTTCAAGCCCGACATGCTGGCAGGTCATAGCTTTGGTGAACTCAGCGCCCTGTGCGCCGCCGGGGTGATAAGCCTTGAAGACTACTACCAGTTGACCTTCGCCCGCGGCGATGCCATGGCCAGCAGGCTCTCGGATGATGCCGACAGCGGTACCATTTTTGACAACGGTACTCTTTTTGATAGCGGAACTATGTACGCCATCATCACCAAAGAGCCTGGCGATATCACCCGCCTCGAGGCCGCCCTCGAGGCCTTCGAGGGTGTCAAGGTTGCCAACTACAACGCGCCGACCCAGCTGGTGATCGCCGGTCCAACCGAATCGACCGCTCAGGCGGCTAAGGCCCTCGGCGAACTCGGCTTTAAGGCGATCGCCCTACCGGTATCGGGAGCCTTCCACACGCCATTGGTGGGCCACGCCCAGAAGCCGTTCGCCGAGGCGATCGACCAGGTAAAATTTACCAAGCCGGCGCAGCCTGTGTACGCCAATGCCAGTGGCGCTCGCTACGCCAATGTTGCCAAGACCATCAAGAGCGAGTTTAAGCAGCACATGCTGCAATCGGTGCGTTTCAGCGAGCAGCTTGAGGCCATGTACCAGGATGGTGCGCGCATCTTCGTCGAGTTTGGCCCCAAGAACATCTTGCAGAAACTGGTGGAGAATACCCTCAGCGACAAGCTGGGCAGCCTCTGCACCATCAGCATGAACCCGAATCCCAAGGGCGACAGTGACCTGCAACTTCGCCAGGCCGCCACGCAGCTTGCCGTCTGTGGTATTGCACTGACCGAGATAGACCCCTACCGCGCCGATGCGCCAGCGGCCGAGGCCATCTCACCCATGAATATCACACTCAACGCGACCAACTACATCAGCCCGGCTACCCTGGCTAAGATGGAAAAATCCTTGACCACTGGCAGCATCACGCCACAGACCCAGGTGCAAGAGAAGATAGTGGAAGTTGAAAAACTGGTCGAAGTCGAAAAAATTGTAGAAGTAGAGAAGATAGTGGAAAAAACGATCCCCGCAGCCCAAGCGCCACAGGCCAATGGCACTCATACGCCAGGAACTCATGCGCCTGGTACTCATGCCCCAATCACAGCGCAGATAGCGCCTGCTGCAAGCAGTGATGCCCTGACGGCGCTATTCACCGCCCAGCAACAGACGGCCCAGCTGCATCAGCAGTTCCTGACCATTCCCCAGCAATATGGCGAGACGATCACCCAGCTGATGACGGCTCAGGCACAGATGGCCGCCGCCGGGGTCACCATTCCCGACAGTCTGCAGCGGGCCATGGAACAGTTCCATCAGCATCAGGCGCAGACGCTACAGAGCCATACGCAATTCCTCGAAATGCAGGCCCAGAGCAATCAGAGCGCCCTGCAACTGATGGGACAAGCGCCCGCAGTGCACGGTGCGCCGCTAACGGCACCTGCTGTGGCACCTGCTGTGGCGCCTCAGCCTATGCCGGTACAAAAGCCAGTACAACAACCGGTACAAGCGCCTGTCACCCAGGCGGCTGCTCAAGCGACTCCCCAAGCAACTCAGGCAGCTATGGTTCAACCAACGCTTGCTCAAACACCTGCCATTCAAACGCCAGCGCTTCAACCGGCTGTGGTACCAACGGCTGCAGTGACGAAAGCAGAGGTTCAGGCATCAAAGCAAGAGATGGCGAGCCAGCCTACCGCGGATTCAGCCAATGCTGATGCCATCAAGCAGACCATGCTGGCCGTGGTCGCCGACAAGACGGGCTACCCAGCCGAGATGCTGTCGCTAGAGATGGACATGGAGGCCGACCTCGGCATCGATTCCATCAAGCGTGTAGAGATCTTAGGCACTGTGCAGGATGAGCTGCCAAGCCTGCCGGAGCTCAGCCCGGAAGATCTGGCCGAATGCCGAACCCTGGGTGAAATTGTTGCCTATATGAACAGCAAGCTGCCAGCCGCTGGCGCTCACACCCAACAGGCAACCGCAGGCGCTCACATTACAGAAACCGCCGCAGGCGCAATTCAACAAACCGCCGCGGGCGCTGTAGCCCAACAGACGGCCGCAGCAGGCTTATCATCTGAATTAGTACAGCAGACCATGCTGGCCGTAGTCGCCGACAAGACGGGCTACCCAACCGAGATGCTGTCGCTAGAGATGGACATGGAGGCCGACCTCGGTATCGATTCCATCAAGCGAGTGGAGATCTTAGGCACGGTACAAGATGAGCTGCCAGGCCTGCCGGAGCTCAGCCCTGAAGATCTGGCCGAGTGTCGCACCCTAGGTGAGATCGTGAGCTATATGGCAGGTAAACTGCCCGCAGCAGGAGCTCACATTATCGAAACCGCCGCAGGCGCTAATCAACAACCCGCCGCAGGCGCTATAGCCACTGAAGCTCAAAGTGCAGCAGGCTTATCATCTGAATTAGTACAGCAGACCATGCTGGCCGTGGTCGCCGACAAGACGGGCTACCCAGCCGAGATGCTGTCGCTAGAGATGGACATGGAGGCCGACCTCGGCATCGATTCCATCAAGCGTGTAGAGATCTTAGGCACKGTGCAGGATGAGCTGCCAGGCCTGCCCGAGCTGAGCCCTGAGGATCTGGCCGAATGCCGCACTCTGGGTGAGATCGTTAGCTATATGAACAGCAAGCTGCCAGCCGCCGGGGCTCACACCCAACACCCAGCCGCAGGCGCTACTCAACAACCCGCCGCAGGTGCTATAGCCACTGAAGCTCAAAGCGCAGCAGCAGGCGCTGTAGCCAGCCAAGAAACGACGGGCTTATCATCTGAATTAGTACAGCAGACCATGCTTGCCGTGGTCGCCGACAAGACGGGCTACCCAACCGAAATGCTGTCGCTAGAGATGGACATGGAGGCCGACCTCGGCATCGATTCCATCAAGCGGGTGGAGATCTTAGGCACTGTGCAGGATGAGCTACCAGGCCTGCCCGACCTCAGCCCAGAAGATCTGGCCGAGTGTCGCACCCTGGGTGAAATTGTTAGCTATATGAACAGCAAGCTACCCGCAGCAGGCGCGTTAAGCAGCCCGCAGGAAAATGGCGCGGCTCAGGCTCAGGTTCAGCCACTCTCGGCCGAGCCGTTAACCGCGTTACCACCTCACAGCGAGGTCGCGCTAAAAAAGCTTGAAGCGGCGAAGCCTGATGCCGAGGGTTTCGCCGCCAATGCTACCCTGGTGATCCAAGATGATGGTCACAACGCCGGGGTACTGGCCGAGAAACTCAGTAACCAGGGACTCAAGGTCGTAGTGGTGCGCCTGCCCGAGGGGCTGCCTCAGTCACCGCTAAGTAGTGCTATCGCCAGTTGGCAGCCAGAAGGACTGGATGAACAAGATGTTGTGCAGGCAATTGATGCGATCACCTCAAGCCATGGCAGCATCACAGGTTTTGTGCATCTACAGCCTCAACAGGAGCTAAAGGTCGATTCGGGGCTGCACCTGACCGAAGCCGGCTTTAGCCACCTTAGCTCGGCATTTCTCTGGGCTAAACACCTGCAGGCGCCACTGAGCACCCTGTCAGGCCGTCGCTGCTTTATCACCGTCAGTCGTATCGACGGTGGCTTTGGCTACCTTAACGCCGACCAGCTGAATAAGAGCGAGCTAAATCAGGCGGCGCTTTCGGGTCTCACCAAGACCCTGAGCCATGAGTGGCCTAGCATATTCTGCCGCGCCCTGGATCTCGCGCCAAACATGAGCGCGGCGCAGCTGGGCGATGCCCTACTGGCCGAGTTACAAGATAGCGACACGGCCCTCAATGAAGTCGGCATTAGCCTAGATGCCGATGGCGAGCTGTGCCGTCATCGACTGCAGCCGGGTGAAGCGGCGATAAAAACCGCAGAATCCCAGCTAGATAGCTCAGATAAAATACTGGTGACCGGGGGCGCAAAAGGCGTGACCTTCGAATGCGCCCTGGCACTGGCCAAACGTTGCCAATCGCACTTTATCCTGGCCGGTCGTAGCGAGCATATCGCCTACAAGGATCTGCCGGACTGGGCACAGGGAAAGGCGATCGATGAGTTAAAACAGGCCGCTATCGCCCACCTGATCGCCAACGGTGACAAGCCGACGCCTAAACAGGTCGATGCCCTCATCTGGCCGGTAAAGAGCAGCCTTGAGATCCAGGCCGCCCTCAACGCCTTCGAGGCAGTGGGTGCATCGGCTGAGTATCTGGCGATGGATGTCAGCAAGACAGAGGCTGTCGAGCAGGCCCTCGGCGCCATCAACCAGTTAACGCCAATCACAGGCTTAATCCATGGTGCAGGCGTGCTCGCCGACAAACACATTCAAGACAAAACCTTGGATGAACTGACACGGGTCTACGGCACTAAGGTAGCCGGGCTCAAGGCGCTGCTGAGCGTGATCGACCCCGCCCAGCTCAAATTGGTGGCACTTTTCTCCTCGGCGGCCGGTTTCTATGGCAACACGGGCCAGAGTGACTACGCCATGGCCAACGAGATCCTTAACAAGGCGGCGCTGCGACTCGCCTCGCAAACTCAGGCCAAGGTGATGAGCTTCAACTGGGGTCCCTGGGATGGCGGCATGGTCAACCCGGCGCTGAAGAAGATGTTTGTCGAGCGCGGCGTCTATGTGATCCCGCTGCAGGCAGGTGCCGAGCTCTTTGCCACCCAGCTACTTGGCGACAGCGGCGTACAGCTGCTAATCGGCAGTGACATGCAGGGCAATACGCAGACGCGCGACCAAGCAGATGAGGCAAGCACTGTAAAAAAGCCTGATGCGGATGAGGTGCACGTCGCACAGCATCCGCTGCTGCCTGTCACCCTAAAACGTCAAATCGACCCAACGGCCGTCGCCTTCATCAATGATCATCGCATCGGCGGCAACCCCGTACTGCCGACCGTTTGTGCCGTCCAGTGGATGCGCGAGGCTGCCTGGGCTCACTTTGGCGCCCCGGTTAAGGTGCAGGACTACAAGTTACTCAAGGGGATCATCTTCGACACCAGTGAGGTCAAACAGCTCACCCTGACCTTGACCCCGGTGGCGAGTGACGACCTAAGCCAGGGCATTCACGCCCTGATCAGCTGTGATGGCCGCCCGCAGTATCAGGCAGACCTGATACCACAACCAGAACTGGAGCTCGGCCGGTTAGCTTCTCCCGAACTATTGTCTCCCGAGCTAGCGTCCCCAGCGTTAGCATTCGCTAGCAAAGCGCAGGGGGAAAAAAGCCAAGAGAGCATCCCGGCGTCACGCCTCTACGGCGATGGCACCCTGTTTCACGGGCCGCGCCTGCAGGGACTCAGCCAGGTGAGACACTGGGACGAGCAAGGGCTCATCGCCGAGACCCGTCTGCCCCAGGTCAAGCCAGGTGATTGCGGCGAGTTTGCCCCCGAACTCACACTTGCGGGCAGTCAGCCCTTCGCCGAAGACCTGTTGCTGCAGGCCATGTTGGTATGGGTCAGACTCAGCTATGGCGCCGCCAGCCTACCATCGACCATAGCAGGCTTCTGCAGCCTACATCCTATGTCGGCGGGCGAGCGCGGCATCATCAAGCTGGAGGTCGTTAAGGCCAGCAACAGGAGCCTGCTAGCCAATGTGGCTCTCTACCACGAGGATGGCCGTCTGAGCACATTGATGACGGGTGCCAAGGTGACCATCAGCAAGTCCCTCAACGCCGCCTTCCAGCCCCATGGTCAGTCGGCGGTTAATGAGGAGACGGCCCAGTGACTCATATAAGTGCTAATACAAGCGCTCATACTAGTGCCGATGCGAGTGCCAAGCCCAATGAACCGGCGCCATCGGTGACGGCAGACGCCGAGGAGCAGAGCAAGGCGCCGCTGCGTCTCGCCCTGCTGCTGCAATCTGCTGGCAGCGCTCTGCCTGCAGAGCTGCAAGGCGAGGTCCCTGTCGAGCTCGTGATTAGCGGCGCAGATAATTTGGCACTGTGCTTGTCCCAGGCCGCCGAGTACGCCTTAGAAGACAAGTTGGTTCGCATTCAAGGGGCAGTGCAACAGCCAATACAAGAGACAATGCAAGGGTCAGTGCAAGAGCCAATACAAGAGACAGGCCACAGCCTGCTGCTGATGCCGGCGCTCAAGGCCGCCAAGGCCAAGCTGCATCCCCACGCCAATCTGGCGGGACTGTATCCGGGCTCGAGCCAGCAAAGCGCCCTCGAAGGGGCGCTGAACCAGGCCAAACGCACCCAGGCTCAGCTGGATCTTGTGCGCCGCCTCGAAAATAGTGATCCGCTTGCCGCCTTCGATAGCCTATGCCAGCTGATCGGCGATATCGCCCAGCGAACCATGACACGAAGCGATGGCCATAGGCACTACTGGTTTACCGAGCCCCATCAGGGACGAGTGGCAGCCATGACGCTATCGAGCGCTCATTCACAGGGCGAGGCGCAAGACAAAGCACAAGAAAAAGCCCAGAACCAGGCACAGGAAACGCCCGAGCTGGCACTCATCCTGACCCAGGGCACCGGCCGCCTCAAGGCGCGCTCCCTACTCAGTGCTAGTCAGCTGTTTTTCCTCATTCCCGGCAGCAGCGAGGCGGCGCTCAACCAGGGGCTCTGGGCCCTGGCCGCCGCGCTGGACAGGCTCGATGCAGCCGACCATAACGATAGCCAGTCCCATGAGCGGCAGATTGCCCTCATCGAGATGATGCAGCGCAATCTAGACGCCTTCACCACAGGCACGCCAACACGCTTCGTCATCTGCCTGCAGGCAACGGATATCGACGCACTCAGGCAGGAGATCACCTGCATGAGTGAGGCGCTGGCCGGTGTCTGCAAGAAGAAAGGCGAATATCGTACCCCATCGGGCAGCTACTTCAGCGCCGCACCGCTGGGACAGGCCAAGCTGGCCTTCGTCTATCCAGGGGTCGGCACCGTCTATCCTGATATGCTCAGCGAGCTACACAGCTACTTCCCTGCCCTCTATACCCGCTTGCAACAGCAGGGGGATCTCAAGGCGATGCTGCAGGCCGACAGCCTTTATGCTGGCGAAAATAACGCTGGCA
Source organism: Shewanella sp. Isolate7 (assembly GCF_022398425.1). NCBI lineage: Bacteria > Pseudomonadati > Pseudomonadota > Gammaproteobacteria > Alteromonadales > Shewanellaceae > Shewanella > Shewanella sp. Isolate7. The sequence goes on from NZ_JAKEVJ010000001.1 coordinate 139,065, forward strand.
ATAACAGCGCCAGTCAGCCGATGCCACTCGCCAATATGGCGATTGCGGGGGTCGGCGCCAGCTACCTGTTAACCAAACTACTGATGGATGAATTTGCGGTGCAGCCGCAATTTGCCCTGGGCTACTCCATGGGCGAGGCGGCCATGTGGGCCAGCCTGGATGTCTGGCAGGCACCCCATCAACTGATCCACAAGACGTTGAGCGATCCCCTGTTTACCCAGGAGATCTCTGGCCCGCTCGAGGCGGTGCGCCGAGCCTGGCAACTGAACGCCGGCGAGCATATAGAATGGAACAGCTTTCTGGTGCGCTGCCCCGGCGAGCAGATAAGCGCCCTGCTGGAGCGCTACCCCAGGGTCTATCTGGCGATCTTACAGGGCGACACCTGCGTCATCGCCGGTTGCCAGCATAGCTGTGAGGCCTTGTTGAAGGAGCTGAATAAGCGCGGCATCGCCGCCAACCGGGTCACGGCTATGCACACGCCGCCGGCCGAGCCGCTCGCCTCCGAGGTGGCGGCCTTTTATCGTCAGCCACTCCTACCTGAGGCGGCAGACCATGAGGTCAAGTTTATCAGCGCCGCGACCCAGTCTCGGGCGCAACAAAAGGGGCGCGATGAAGCAATCAACGAGTATGACCCCCTAAGCAGCGAAAGCATCGCCGAGTCGATAGCTCAGACCTTCTGTCATCAACTGGATTTCGGCAAGCTTATCCATAGCGCCAGCCGTCAGGGCGCGGCGCTGTTTGTCGAGGTGGGCGCCGACAGGCAAAACTGCACCTTAATCGACAAGATATTAAAGACGGAAGAGGCCCCCCATGTGAGCGTGCCAGTCAATGCCAAAGGCAGCAGCGATATCCTTACCCTGCTCAAGGCGCTGGGGCAACTTATCAGCCACAGGGTGCCCCTTAGCCTCACAGTGCTGCAACTTGGGCTCAAGCGCCAGCTTGCCCTCATCGATGACCTAAAAGCGCAGCAAGCTAATACACAAGCAAGTACACAAGCTAAGACGCATGGTGACACGCCCCATGCCGCTCCCCCATTTCAAGAGGATGCTTAATGCCTTCACACCAAGCGCCTTCTCCTAAGGCAAGCGACGCGGCAGATAACCGCGGCAAGATAGCCATAGTGGGTCTGGCCAATCTCTATCCCGATGCCAAGACCCCTAAGCAGTTTTGGCAGAACCTGCTGGATAAGCGTGACTCTCGCTCGCAATTAAGCGACGAGAAGCTCGGCGCCCGCCTGGACGATTATCGCGGCAAGCAGGGCGAGGCCGATCGCTTCTACTGCAACAAGGGCGGCTATATTCAGGATTTCCATTTCAATGCCTACGGCTACCGGCTGCCCCCCGAGCAGCTGCAAGGACTGGACGACAGCCTCTTGTGGGCCCTGGACACCAGCCGCAATGCCCTGCTCGATGCGGGTATCGAGCTGGACTCGCCCCTGCTGTCGCGCACCGGCATCATCATGGGCACCCTCTCGTTTCCAACGGCCAAGTCGAACGAGCTGTTTCTGCCCCTATACCATAAGGCGGTAGAGAAGGCGCTGAGCGAGAAGCTGGCCTGCCCAGACTTTCACCTAAGCCCCTTCAAGGCACATCAGGGCAACCACACCCTGGACTGTGCCAATGGCGCCATCGCCCACAATGCCTCCAAGCTTGTGGCCGATGCCCTTGGGCTGGGCCGGGTCTCCCTGAGCCTGGACGCCGCCTGCGCCAGCTCTGTCTACTCCCTCAAGCTGGCCTGCGATTATCTCAGCAGCGGTAAGGCGGATCTCATGTTGGCAGGCGCTGTGTCCGGCGCCGATCCCTTCTTCATCAACATGGGCTTCTCCATCTTCCACGCCTATCCGGATCATGGCTTCTCCGCCCCCTTCGATAGCAACACCAAGGGGCTGTTTGCGGGGGAAGGCGCCGGTGTGCTGGCACTTAAACGCCTGGAAGATGCCGAGCGCGATGGCGATAAGATCTACGGCCTGATTGCGGGCATCGGCCTGTCGAACGACGGCAAGGGGCAGTTTGTGCTCAGCCCCAACAGCAAGGGCCAGGTCAAGGCCTTCGAGCGCGCCTATCGCCAGAGTGGTTTAGCCCCCAAGCAGATAGAGGTGATCGAGTGTCACGCCACAGGCACCCCGCTGGGGGACAAGGTAGAACTGGCCTCCATGGAGCAGTTCTTCGCGCCCCAGCTAGAGGGTGCAGTGCCACCGCTTATCGGCTCTGCCAAGTCTAACCTGGGCCACCTGCTGACCGCCGCCGGTATGCCGGGGATCATGAAGATGATCTTCGCCATGAATCAGGGCGAGCTGCCGCCAAGCATCAACCTGAGCGAGGCGATCGCCTCACCAAACGGCCTGTTTGGTAGCCACACTCTGCCAAGGGAGGTCACCCCCTGGCCGGTTAAGGTCGAGAATACAGCTCGCCTGGCCGGGGTATCTGTATTTGGTTTCGGCGGCTGTAACGCCCACCTCTTGCTGGAATCCTATGATCGGGCGGCCGACTCAGCCGCCAAGTCCGCGCCGCAACAGGCCCTGACAAATCGAGCAGCAAGTACAGAGACCGCGCCTACTCGGCCCGAGCTGATGATCAGCGGCCTCGCCGCCCACTTCGGCCCACTTGCCGACATTCAGGCCATGGATGCCTGCCTCAAAACAGGCCGCGATCCCGCCATCTCTCTGCCTGCAAGACGCTGGAAGGGATTGGATCAACATCCTGAGCTACTGGCTCAGTTTGGCCTGAACCATGTACCCCAGGGCGCCTACGTCGACAGCTTCGAGCTGGATTTCCTGCGCTTTAAGCTGCCCCCCAACGAGGATGATCGCCTCATCGGCCAACAGCTGATGCTGATGAAGGTGACCGACGAGGCCATTTGCGATGCCGGGCTGCAAGCCGGACAGAAGGTCGCCGTCTTGGTCGCCATGGAGACAGAACTGGAGCTGCATCAGTTCCGCGGCCGGGTCAACCTGCACACCCAGCTCAAGCAGAGCCTGGATACCATGGGCGCTACCCTGAGCGACGAACAATATCGCGAGCTCGAGGCCCTCACCATGGACAGCGTCCTCGACGCCGCCAAGCTCAACCAGTACACCAGCTTCATCGGTAACATCATGGCCTCGCGCATCGCCGCCCTGTGGGACTTCAGCGGCCCGGCCTTTACCATCTCGGCGGGTGAGCAATCTGTCGCCCGGGCCATAGATGTCGCCGAAAACATGATGCAACATGAGCAGCTCGACGCCGTGGTGATCGCCGCGGTGGATCTCTGTGGCAGCCTGGAACAGGTAATACTGAAAAATGCCATCGCCCCCGTCGCCAGCCCGGCCAACCCCGAAGGCTGGCGACTGGCCGAGGGTGCCGGCGCCCTAGTGCTGGAAACCCAGGCGAGCCAAGGCGCTCGTGGCGCCAAGGCCTATGGCCAGCTAACCGGCCTGCATTTTGGCGCCCAGCGCCAACTCGCCCGCCTTGGCGATCAGCTCCTGAGCCAGAGCATCACAGCGCAAACCAAAAGCGGCACCACGGCCGAACAGATCGGCCTCACCGATCTCAACGCCGCGCCTGGCAGCCAATACGGCGAACAACAGCTGATGGCCATGCTGCCGCTACCCGCGGCCAAACAGGTAGCAAGCAGTCGGCGACTCGGTCACAGCTTTGCCGCCGCCGGCATGAACAGCCTGATCGCCACGCTGCTGACCATGGCCCATGAGGATGCACGTCAGGCCATTTCGGTTACTTGCAGCGAAGATCAGGCCGCGCTTATCCAGCTTAGCCAGAACCAGGCCCAGGCAAGCGCCCTGACCGAGCGTCTAGCCCAGCCGCTACCGCAACCTGAGCGCCGTCTGATAAAACGGGTCAGCCTGGGCGGGCGGGATCTGGCGGAGCACATCATAGGGTCGCCCCTGAGTCAGCAGGCCGAGATACAGGCGCTGTTGCAAAACGGCCTGTTGCAAGCTGCTGGGGGTCAAGGTACAGGCTTAGCACTAACACCGTCTCGGCATCAGCCACCGCAACAATTGATCAGCTACCTAGGCGAGAGTAACACCGCCTCTACCGCTAGCGAATCACAACATGCACCCGCTCATTCGGGTGCAGCAGGTATGTCACACACTATGAGTCCAAAAACAGCTCAAGCGCCGGGCCTTCAGGCAAGCGCAAGCGATAACGGCGCTTTTTCACAGCTTCAGCATCAAGCCGCTCTATATCAAGATCAAAACCAGCAACTGGCGCGTCAGGCCCACCTCGCCTACCTCAAGAGCCGGGAAAGCGGGCTGAAACTGGCCGATAGCCTGCTCAAACAGCAGCTGGCTCAGGCGCAGAGTCACAGCGCTGCCCCTCAGACGGCCCAGGCGCAAGCCTCGACGCAGCACTCAGCGCCACAATCAGCGCCACAATCGGCACCGCAGCAGACACCACAATCGGCAGCAGCAACGACACCACTACAGCCGAGACATCATCTGGTCGCCCCTTACCGCCCCCCCGTCCCCGAACATAAACCCTGCATCTGGGATTATCATGATCTGGTGGAATACGCCGAGGGGGATATCGCCAAGGTATTCGGCCCAGAGTATGCGGCGATCGACAGCTATTCGCGCCGGGTGCGCCTGCCGACCACTGACTATCTGCTGGTATCCCGGGTGACCAAGCTGGACGCCAAGCTGGGCGAATATAAGCCCAGCACCATGACCACTGAGTACGACATCCCCGTCGATGCCCCTTATCTGGTAGATGGCCAGATCCCCTGGGCGGTCGCGGTCGAATCGGGGCAGTGTGACCTCATGTTGATCAGCTACCTGGGCATAGATCTCGAGAACAAGGGCGAGCGGGTCTACCGCCTGCTGGACTGTACCCTCACCTTCTTAGGCGATCTGCCCCGCGGCGGTGATACCCTGAGATATGAGATTAAGATCAACAACTTCGCCCGCAATGGCGACACCCTGCTATTCTTCTTCTCCTACGAGTGTTTCGTGGGCGACACCATGATCCTCAAGATGGATGGCGGCTGCGCCGGCTTCTTCACCGACGCCGAGCTGGCCGACGGTAAAGGGGTGATCCGCACCGAAGAGGAGCTGCTGGCCCGCAGCCGCGCCGCCAAGCAGACCTTTAATCCTATCCTAGACTGCCCACGCACCCAGTTCGACTACGCCGACATCTACAAGCTGTTATCGGCCGATATCCAAGGCTGTTTCGGCCCGTCACATGCAGGCCTGGCGCAACCCTCACTCTGCTTCGCCTCGGAGAAATTTTTGATGATCGAGGCGGTCAGCAAGGTCGAGCGCAGCGGCGGCGCCTGGGGACTGGGTCTGGTAGAGGGTCACAAACAGTTGGAGCCGAATCACTGGTATTTCCCTTGCCACTTCAAGGACGATCAGGTGATGGCCGGCTCGCTGATGGCCGAGGGCTGTGGCCAGCTGCTGCAGTTCTACATGCTGCACCTTGGCATGCACACCCAGACGCAAAACGGTCGCTTCCAGCCACTGGAAAACGCCTCACAGAAGGTACGTTGTCGCGGCCAGGTGATCCCACAATCGGCCCAGCTCACCTACCGCATGGAAGTCACAGAGATAGGCTTTAGCCCGCGCCCCTACGCCAAGGCCAATATCGATATCCTGCTCGATGGCAAGGTGGTGGTAGACTTCCAAAACCTGGGGGTGATGATCAAGGAAGAGGCCGAGTGTACCCGCTATCCTGAGCTGGAAAGCCGCGACATAATCAATACACAGCCTAAGGCCAGTCAGCGCGCCTCGAGCAGTGCACCGCTGATGACTAATGCCCCACTAATGGCTAATGCCCCGCTGATGGCTCAAATCCCCGATCTCAACGCAGAGCCCAACAAGGGGGTGATCCCGCTGACCCACGTCGAGGCCCCGCTCATCCCAGACTATCCGAACCGGGTGCCCGACACTGTGCCTTTTACCCCCTATCACCTGTTCGAGTTCGCCACCGGCGACATCGAGAAGTGCTTCGGCCCAGAGTTTGCCATCTACCGTGGCATGATCCCGCCGCGCACCCCCTGCGGTGACTTGCAGCTCACCACCCGGGTCATAGAGGTCAATGGCCAGCGCGGCGACTTTAAGCGCCCCGCCAGCTGTATCGCCGAGTATGAGGTGCCACAAGATGCCTGGTATTTCGATGCCAACAGCCATCAGGCGCTGATGCCCTACTCTGTGATGATGGAGATCGCCCTGCAGCCAAATGGCTTCATCTCGGGCTATATGGGCACAACCCTAGGCTTCCCCGGCCTCGAGCTGTTCTTCCGTAACCTAGATGGCAGCGGCGAGTTACTGCGCAAAGTGGATCTGCGCGGCAAGACAATTGTTAACGACTCGCGTCTGCTCTCTACCGTGATTGCAGGCACCAATATCATTCAGAGCTTCAGCTTCGAGCTCAGCACAGATGGCGAGCCCTTCTATCGCGGCACCGCCGTCTTCGGCTATTTCAAGGCCGAGGCGCTTAAAGATCAGCTGGGGCTGGATAACGGCAAGACCACCCAGCCCTGGCATCAGGCCAAGGGGATAGCGCCAGACATCAGGGTCAACCTGCTGGACAAAGGCGGGCGTCACTTTAACGCCCCTGCCGGTCAGCCCCATTATCGTCTGGCGGGCGGTCAGCTTAACTTCATCGACAGCGTCGAGATCGTCGATAACGGTGGCAGCCACGGCCTGGGTTACCTCTACGCCGAGCGCACCATAGATCCCAGCGATTGGTTCTTCCAGTTCCACTTCCATCAGGATCCTGTGATGCCCGGCTCATTAGGCGTTGAAGCCATCATAGAAACCATGCAGACTTATGCCATTAGCAAAGACTTGGGGGCCGGGTTTACTAATCCGAAATTTGGCCAGATCCTCTCCAATATTAAGTGGAAGTATCGCGGCCAGATCAACCCACTGAACAAACAGATGTCGATGGATGTCAGCATCACCTCGATTAAAGAAGAAGCGGGTAAGAGAGTGATCACGGGCAATGCCAGCCTGAGCAAGGATGGCCTGCGGATCTACGAGATCTCCGATATCGCTATCTGCATCGAAGAAGCGCATTAATTAAGGGAACACTGAGCACAGCGACATCCGGCTCAGCCATCAATCATAATAAAAGCGGTTGGCTTAGGAGAGGTGCAAAGCACAGCCTAAGTCCGCCATAACAAAATAAGGTTCTTGTTTAGATGAATCCGACTACCGCAAACGAGCAACTTTCACCTTGGCCATGGCAGGTAAGCGACAGCAAAATAAGCTTTGACAGCGCCACCATGGCGAGCCAGCTTAAAGATTTCAGCCGCGCCTGCTATGTGGTTAATGACGGCGATCTGGGCGTAGGTATTGCCACTGAGGCCAGCCTAGCGACTGGCGAACAAGCCACAGGCCACCCGGTGAGCGCCTTCACCCCGGCCCTGGGCACTGAGAGCCTGGGCGACAGCAACTTCCGCCGGGTGCACGGCGTCAAATACGCCTACTACGCCGGCGCCATGGCCAACGGCATCTCATCGGAAGAACTGGTGATCGCCCTGGGTAAGGCGGGGATCTTATGCTCCTTTGGCGCCGCAGGTTTGATCCCGAGCCGAGTCGAGCAGGCGATCGCGCGGATCCAAGCCGCACTGCCAAACGGTCCCTATATGTTCAACCTGATCCACAGCCCGAGCGAACCCGCGCTGGAGCGTGGCAGTGTCGAGCTGTTCCTCAAGCATAAGGTGCGCACCGTCGAGGCCTCGGCCTTTCTCGGGCTCACGCCGCAGATCGTCTACTACCGCGCCGCTGGCCTGAGCCGCGACGCCAACGGTCACATCGTTATCGGCAACAAGGTGATCGCCAAGGTGAGCCGCACCGAGGTGGCCGAGAAATTCATGCAGCCAGCGCCTGCTAAGATGCTGCAAAAACTGGTCGACGAAGGCCTGATCACCCATGATCAGATGACCATGGCACAGCTGGTACCTATGGCCGATGACATCACCGCCGAGGCAGACTCGGGCGGCCACACGGATAACCGCCCTCTGGTCACCCTGCTGCCCACTATTCTGGCGCTCAAAGAGGAGATTCAGGCCAAGTACCAATACGCCACGCCCCTGCGGGTCGGTTGCGGTGGTGGTGTAGGCACCCCGGATGCGGCCTTGGCGGCCTTCAATATGGGCGCCGCCTACATAGTGACAGGCTCCATCAACCAGGCCTGCGTCGAGGCGGGTGCCAGCGAGCACACCCGTAAGCTGCTGGCCACCACCGAGATGGCCGATGTCACCATGGCACCGGCCGCGGATATGTTTGAGATGGGCGTCAAGCTGCAGGTGGTCAAACGCGGTACCCTGTTCCCCATGCGCGCCAACAAGCTGTATGAGATCTACAGCCGCTACGACTCGATTGAAGCGATCCCGGTAGATGAGCGCGACAAGCTGGAGAAGCAGGTGTTTCGCGCCAGCCTGGATGAGATCTGGGCCGGCACGGTCGCCCACTTTAACGAGCGTGATCCCAAGCAGATTGAGCGCGCCGAGGGCAATCCCAAGCGTAAGATGGCGCTGATCTTCCGCTGGTATCTGGGGCTGTCGAGCCGTTGGTCAAACACCGGTGAGCCGGGCCGTGAGATGGACTATCAGATCTGGGCTGGGCCTGCGCTGGGCGCCTTCAACCAGTGGGCCAAGGGCTGCTACCTGGACGACTACAGCAAGCGTCACGCGGTCGACTTGGCCAAACACCTGATGTATGGCGCCGCCTATCTGGCGAGGGTTAACGCCATCAATGCCCAGGGCGTCAAGCTGCCTGCCCAGCTGCTACGCTACAAACCCCAGGCGCCGATGATCTAGACTCAGCGGCCTTAACTGGCAAAAACAAAAGCCACCCTAGGGTGGCTTTTGCTTATCTCACAACTACTTTATCCTGCGCCGACATATATTACGGCGACTTATTTTTACGGCCTCTATCCTGCGGCTAATGCGGCATCTGCTCCGGCACTAAGGTCAGCCTGGCCTCTATCTCGCCGGGTAGCAGTGGGGTCGGTGCGCCGCGGGCATATTCGCCAAATCCGGCGCGGTAATATTTAGACAGAGGATGACCGGATTGACCGCCAGGAATCGCCATGATCGCCCGCTCCTCATAGCCAGGCTGCACGATGAAACGCTGCGAGGCGCCAAAGCTAGGTCGCTGCACCGCAGGCATAAAGGTATCGCCAAAACCCGCCACCTTAGGCATATCCAGCCAGCGACTCAGCAGCGGCATCTGACGACTAAAGGGATGCTGGATCGCCAGGGTATTCACCTTCCCCCAGTTGAGCTCGCTAAGCTCGCCATCATCACTGTATTTTTTAAGCAGCTCGTCGCGGGCCTTCACATAGCTGGCGATCACCAGCGCATCCCAGCCGGTAAGTTCCTGGGGTAGCCAATCTGTGGGTTGCTGCTTAAGCAGTTGCCAGATGGCGGGCTCCAGATATCGCTTGAGTACCGACAGGCTCAGCTGCGACTTGGCCAGCTCGGTTTCGATGGGCGCGAAGGCGCTGTCCAGCAGTTGAGTACGAAACGCCTTCACCAGGGTGAAGCCCACCGATTCGGCGCAGGCACATTCCTGCCAGTCTCTGAGCTGCACGATATCCTTGGCAAAGCGCTTAGGCTGCTTCATTAAGGCCGCAAGCAGATAGGCGTGCCAGGGACGATAGAAGCGCGCCTGGTTATCGAGCTGAATGCGATAGAAGTCGCCTTCATCAAACAGCTCCTGTTCCAGTAGCCTGTCTCTTATCTGCGCGCTCCTGGCCCCCAAGGCATAGCCGCCATCACCATAACGCTGCGCATCCTGAGTCGACATTACCCTGGCATTGGCACTCCACAAGCGGCCGCCCAGTGGGTCCTGACGCGAGGGCAAACCCGCCTCACGCTGTTGCCATTTTCCCCATTCAAGCTGCTCGCCACTCAGGGCGACATCGCTCACCTGTTTTCTGGCCGGGACGGCGCCGGCCAGCTGCCAGGCCGCATGGCCCTTGTCGTCAGCCAGCATCAGATTCTGCACCGGAATACCAAAGCTGCTCGCCTTAGCCATCGCCTCGGGCACACTGCTCATTTGCTCGAGTGCCATCAGCTCCATGTTGACCGCATAGTCCTGATGGGCCACCCAAGACAACGCATAGGCCTGGCCATCAAGATGACGTACCGGGCCAAAACGTGACAGAGTCAGCGGGTAGTCCTGCTCTCCCTTTGGCAACTTGATTGTCTCATGCTCTGTGGTTAGCGGCTCGTCGTCGCTCAGCACCACCCAATCGGCGGTATCGATATAGGCATTGGTGAATCCCCAGGCCAGCTTGCCGTTGCTACCGACCACGATAGCCGGAGCGCCTGGCAGGGACACGCCAGTCACCTGTACCGCCTCGCCCTTGGCGTCGGGATAGTTAAGCTGGGCGCGATACCAGATGATGGGGACGGCGAAGGAGAGGTGCATATCATCGGACAACATGGCGCTGCCGGTGCGGGTCATCTGGCCGGTGACCGCCCAATTATTGCTACCCACCTCTCGGGGCTCCTCTATGCTGACGTCGAGACGCCGAGCCAGGGTATCGCTATTACTTAGACTTAGACTCAGATTTGAGCTTAGATTTAGTTTGGGGATTTCCGGCGGATCGGAGGGAAACAGGCTGTTATCCAGCGCCGCCTGATAATTTGAGGTCTGGGTGATGAAGGCGCGCATCTGGGGGCCAAAACGCCGCTCTATCTGTTCCAGCGTCAGATCCCGCTTAAGGGTATTGCCTTGTAGATCCAGATACATAGTGTAGATCACCAGCAGGCTGTCGGCGGGTCGCCAGGGCTGACGCTCGGCGCGCGTCAGCAGGTATTCGAACGATGGCAGCGACTGCTCGGCCAGCGCCTTATTGACGCCGTCGGCGTAGCGCTGCAACAACTGCTGCTGGGCCGTGGGCAGATGACGATAGATACGCTCGGCGCGTTTGCGCAGCTGATGAAAGCGGCGCGACTGATCCAGTGCCAAGGCGGGCTCCCCAAACAACTCGGCCAACTCGCCAGCTGAATTTCGCCTGAGTAGATCCATCTGAAAGAACCTGTCCTGACCATGGGCAAAGCCCAGCGCAAAAGCGACATCCTGGCGATTTTCGCCATGGATCACCGCAGTACCGAGGCGATCGCGCCCTATCTGGGTCTTAGCCGAGATCTGATTTGTGCTCATCTCGCCAGAGAGCTTGGGCAGGCTGAGATTGAGGCCGACATAGACGCCGACCACCAGCAAAAACAGCAGTGACAAGAGGAGGAGCAATAGCAATTTCAGGTGTCTTAACATGAGATAAGCAAGTGATAAGTCAATGGAAACTCATCATAACAAAAGTTGCTTACTTGTTAAGCACCCAAAAGATATTGTTTTACAGGCCTCAAGGATAGGGCCGGATGCGCTCGCCTGGATGAACGCCTGGATGATCGCCCGGATAGTTGTCAATGATCCAATCGACGATACGCATGATACGGGCATCGCGCTTCTTCGATGTCTTATAGGCGATATAGTAGGTTAGGCCCGAGAGACAGGTCGGCAGCTCCAGTTTCACCAGGTTGCCCGAATCCAGCTCAACCTTGAGGGTCTGCTCCAGCCCCAACACGATCCCCTGACCATAGATGGCCGCCTGCACCGCTAACATGTTGTGATTAAAGATGATCTTTCGCTGATTGGGACTGATGGCTAGCTCATTGTTTCTAAACCAGGTATCCCAGTCGACACCATAATCCTTGTGTTTCGAATAGAGCAGGCAGTGTTGATCTAGGGTATCGACGCTTATGCCGTTCGACTGAGCGTAATATTGTGGGCTACAGAAGGCCACCAGCTTCTCGGTCACCAGGGGAATGATGGTATAGCCATCCTGAAACTCCCGCGTCACGATGAAGATATCGGCAATCATATCGCTCATCTCGATATCGTTTTGAAACATGCCGACATTGATGTTGAGTTCGGGGTAGATCTGCCTGAGTTGCTCCATCTTAGGCACCAGCCATCTGGCCGCCAGCGAGGTGTAGGAGTGCACCCTGACCTCGCCCGTCATATTCTGTACCAGGCTCGAGCAGACGCTATTGAGATCGTAAAACACAGGCGCCAGGCGCTCTCTGAGTTCTATTCCCGCCTCGGTGAGATTAATCTTGCCGCTTTGCCTATAAAATAACTTCTCTAAGAAGTAGTCTTCCAGCTGCTTTATCTGCTGTGATACCGCACTCTGGGTAATGCACAACTCATTCGCCGCAAGGGAACAACTTTCTAATCTGGCACACGCCTCAAATATCTGCAGCGCTCTTAGCGGAATATTATTATTCATGACTCTTTAGCAAAGCGGAAACCGAATCGAAATGCTAACAAGGGATCCTGAGAAAAGATGTAACGCCGCGCACAATATCTAAGTTAATAACAAGTTAAATTACTGCTTAGTTGCAGTAATCAGACTAAGATCACCAATTAACAATCGATGAATAGTGATATCGACCACAAAGCTGTGTCTGAGTAAGTTTGCGCAGCAGATCCTGCAGCGCAATCGCTGACCAGATGAGGGCGATAGCCACGACTAACGCCCTAAACGAAGGAGGCTGTTACTCCCCCAGAGGAGCAAGCAGGGGCGTGACCGCTTCGCTCAGCTCATCGAGAAATAATTGCGCCTGGGTGAAACGCTGTAACATCTTGATAAAACCGTGGATGGTTCCCTCATACATCTTGTAGGTCACGGGCACCCCGGCCAGTCTTAACTTTTGGGCATAGTTAAAGCCATCATCACACAGAGGGTCATACTCTGCGGTGTAGATGAGTGCCGGTGGCAGACAGCTGTGGCTGGCGGCATCTAACGGGGAGCAATAAGGATGCTTACCGTCGGCGGCGCTACGAATATAGTGGTGCCAGTAGTATTTCATGCTCTCTTGCTGCAGCAGGTAGCCGGTGCCATGGAGCTTAGCCGAGTCCGTGTCCCAGCCATAATGCACTGCCGGATAGACTAACACCTGGCAGGCCAGCGATGGTCCCATCTCGTCGCGCAAACGCAAGGTCACCGCGGCGGCCAGATTGCCACCGGCGCTGTCGCCCATGATGCCGATACGCTTAGGATCCAGCCCCAATGCCTTGGCCTGCTCAAACACCCAAAGGGTCGCACTGTAGCAGTCGTCCATCGGGATCGGAAACTTGTGCTCGGGGGCCTTTTGATAATTAACCGCGATCACCACGGCGCCGGTGCGATTGGCCAGGGCGCGGCTAAAGTGATCATTGGTCTCTATGTTAGACACCACCCAGCCACTGCCGTGGATGAAGATTAAGGCAGGTGCGCCGGCTTCGGGCGCCTCGACGCCCAAGGGACGATAGATACGCACGGGCAGATCCGCCGTCGGACCGGCAATAAAACTGTGGATCACCTCACTAACCGCTTCTGGCGTCTTACCTGCATTGGCGATAGCAAGATCCGCCAGCTCCTGTCGCCTGGCCTCAGCAGGTGTCATCGTCTCATAGGCGGGCGCCCCTGAGTCTTTAACCTCTTGTAAAAATTGCGCAACCTCGGGATCGAGTGGCATGGCTAACTCCTTCAACTCAAACTGCTTAAACGCAAACGGCTTAACGTATAGTCGCCTATCAACGGCGAGTGCTTAATCTAATCTTGCCGATAACGATACAGGGATGGTGCCCCCTTAAAGGCGACATCCATCCCAGATTTAACGCACAGACTTACTTACCCTGCCATACAGGATCGCGTTTCTCGGCAAAGGCCGCCGGGCCTTCCAGCGCATCTTCAGAGTGCAGCACGCTTGGATAGTGCTTCAGCTGACCGCCACGGATATGGGCATAGCCTTGCTCGACAGACAACTCGCCAGTCTCGCGATAGATCTCCTTGATAGCCGCCAGGGCAAGTGGTGCGCTCTGGCTGATCTCGTTTGCCAACTCACGAGCCGTCTCCATCAGTGCTTCTTGTTCAACCACACGGTTGACCACACCCCAGCGCAATGCCTCCTGGGCGTCCATGGTGCGGCCCGTCATCATCAACTCGTTGACGATAGGGGCAGGCAGCAACTTAGGTAGGCGCAGCATGCCGCCGCTGTCTGGCACTATGCCTAGCTTGGCCTCAGGCAGGGCAAAGCTTGCATTGTCGGCGCACACAATCAGATCCGCCGCCAGGGCCAACTCGAAACCGCCACCGAAGGCATAGCCATTGACCGCGGCGATCACCGGCTTGTCGAGATCAAACAGCTCGGTCAAACCGGCAAAGCCGCCTGGACCGAAGTCGGCGTCTGGCGCCTCGCCTTCTGCCGCCGCCTTGAGATCCCAGCCAGCAGAGAAGAAACGCGCGCCGGCACCGGTAATGATGGCGACTCTAAGCTCGGGATCGTCACGAAATGCCAGGAAGACTTCTCCCATCTCGTAACTGGTTTTTGCATCGATGGCATTGGCCTTAGGTCGGTCTAAAACGATCTCTAAGATGCTGCCATTACGGGTCACGTGTAATGATTCGCTCATGTTACTACTCCATTGAAGTTATCGCGTGATAACGGAAAATTTGTACGGCTCGGGCCTCAACGGGTCTCGAGCAACTTCTTATCGACTTTGCAGGTGCAGGTGCGGGGAAAGCTCTTGCGGATCTCCACCACACTGGGCACCTTAAACTTGGCCATATTGGCGCTACAAAACGCCAATATCTCCTTCTGGGTGAGTGACTGGCCCGGGGCGAAGATGACAAACGCCTTGACTGCCTGATCTCGAATCGGATCGGCTATGCCGATGACGGCGGCGTCCTGAATGGCGGGGTGAGACATCAGCACGTTCTCCACCTCCGTGCTGGAGATGTTCTCGCCCGAACGCTTGATCATATTGCTCTTGCGATCGACGAAGTAGAACAGGCCTCGCTCATCCACATAGGCCTTGTCGCCGGTGAGCAGCCAACCATCGTCACCGAGCGCCGCCTGGGTGGCCTTGGGATCCTGGTAATACTCTTTAAACAGGCTTCTGCCCGGCACCCCCTTCACCCAGAGATCACCCACCTGGTTAGGGGCAACCTCCCGCCCAGTCTCATCGGTCACCTTGGCTTCGTATCCCAGCCCCGGACGTCCTATTGACGGCCAATGGCGAGGCTCACCCGGCGTATCGCCAATTAGCCCAACCAGGGTCTCAGTCATACCGTAAGAGTTGAACAGGGTGACCTTGAAACGCGTCTCGAAATCCAGTTTCTCTTGATCCGAAACGTGCATGAAAAACAACATGTCACGCAGACAATGCTGGTCTTCCCCTTCTGCTACGGGCTGCAGCATCAGGGTGCGTAAAATCATAGGCATGGCATGGGTGATGGTGGCACGGTAGTCGCAAATCTGCTTCCAGAACCGACGGGCACTGTATTTCTCCAACATCACCAGGCAGGCACCGACGGTAAATACCGCCATGGCCGCATTGCACTGAAAATCGATGTGAAAATTGGGCATCATGGAGAGATACCTGTCCTTGGCCGTCAAGCGGGTCTGCCAGGCGGTATAGTGCCCGGCAAATTGCAGGTTGCAGTGGGTGAGCACCACTCCCTTGGGCAGAGAGGTCGTCCCCGAGGTAAAGAGGATCTCGGCGGGGTCTTCGCTTTCGAGCGGCACATGCAGGTCGAGAGTCGGCGCCTGCAGCGCTAACTGATCATCTAAATTCACCCGCCCCGCAAACTGCTCTCCCGCAGCGCGGGCGACAAAGACCTGCTCGAGCCTTTGCCCCTTAGCCGCCAACGCCTCATAGATAGGCAGAAAGCTTGGCTCTGTCACTAGGGCCGTGACGTCGCACTTGGTCAGTATGTAGCTGCACTCACCCTGCACATATTGGGTGTTGATAGGCACGATCACCGCGCCTATCTTGGCCAGACCAAACCAGCAGAAGATAAACTCCGGGCTGTTATAAAGCTGCACTGCCACCTTGTCACCCTTGGCTATTCCCTGTTTGAGGAAGAGATTGGCCGCCCGGTTAATCTGGGCATCCAGGGATTGATAGCTAAAGGTGCGGATATCGCCGGCAGTATCTTCATATATCAATGCCGTGTTATCACTGTACTGCTGAGCACGCTCCTGCCACATGCACCTTAATGTTCTGCTGCCCACGATATCCATCACTTGCCTCACTTACCTTCAAACACCTTGGCAAGACCCTTGGCGCTCAGCGCCGCGATCTCTTCTGCCGAATAACCGATATCGCTCAGAATCGCCTCAGTATCCATGCCGTGCTTAGGCATGCCGCGCCAGATCTTGCCTGGATTATTCTTGAACTTAGGCATCACATTGGGGCCCTTGTATGCCTTGCCGTCGATGTTGGTCCACTCGGTGATCGACTCACGCGCCTGGTACTGCGGATTGCCTTCCAACTCTGGGATGGTCAGCACCTTGGCGCAAGCGATCTTCAGCTCGGCAAAGCGTGCCAACACGAATTCGATGGTCTTGCCGTTGAGATAGTTGTCCAGGCTGGTCTCGACTTCGTCGCCAAATGGACACTCCACTCTATGGATAAGCTGGGTACCTTCTGGGATCTCTGGCGTGCCCCATAGGTGACTGATCCCCATATCCTTAAACATCTCTTCAATCTGCATGGCGCCTACCAGCTCCATGACGATATAGCCGTCGACACACTTGTAGAGACCACAACCTGCATAGTAAGGATCTTTACCTTTAGTCATGCGTGGGCAGACTTCGCCACCGTTGAAGTAGTCCATCATGAAGTACTGCCCCATGCGCAGCATCACCTCATACATGGCCACATCGATACTCTCGCCAACCCCAGTCTCACGCACCTTATGCAGGGCCGCCAAGGCCGCCGTGGTGACCGTCATCCCCGAGAAGTAATCGGCGGTATAAGGGAAGGCCGGCATTGGCTGGTCTTTGTCGCCGTTTTGGATCAGATAACCACTGAAGGCCTGGGCAATGGTGTTGTAGGCCGCCAGGTTGGTGTACTCCTCGGTGCCATACTGGCCGAAACCTGACAGGTGAGCGACCACCAGCTTAGGATTGTGTTGCCATAACACCTCATCTGTAATGCCGCGACGGGCAAAGGCTGGGCCCTTGCTGGCCTCGATGAAGATGTCAGTGGTCTCCATCAACTTAAGGAAGGCGTCACGGCCTTCATCCTTAAAGATATTGAGCGACAAGGCGTGTAGGTTACGACGCGACAGCTCTGGATAGTGGGGCTGTACGCGAATGGTATCTGTGTAGGCGACGTTTTCAATCCAGATCACCTCGGCGCCCCACTCGGCTAACATCTGCGCCGCGAATGGGCCGGCAATTTCAATCCCTGAGAACACCACACGCAGGCCCGACAGGGGACCAAATTGTGGGGTAAATAACTTTTTCGACATATCTAGCATCCTTTTTCACACAAACCCGTCCCCGGCACTGATGCGCAGGCATCAATGCGGTAGCGAATTTTCAAGGTTAATGAGATTGTGAGGAGATGGCGGCCATCACACCGCCATCCTTGGCCAGCGACGCTGGGAGCCGCGTCGCTGCCCTCCCCGTTTAGCGATATTGCTTTAACACGGCACGGCCCAGGGTGAGGATCTGCATCTCATCCGAACCACCGGAGACGCGGTCGACACGGATGTCGCGCCACATACGGCCGATGCGGTGTTCGCCGGCGATAGCATAGCCACCTAATACCTGCATGGCGGAGTCGATCACCTCGAAACCGGCATTGGCACAGAAGTATTTACACATGGCCGAGTCACCCGATGTCATAGTGCCCTGGTCGCACTTCCACGCCGCTTCATAGACCATGTTCTTCATGCTGTTCAGCTTGATCGCCATATGGGCAAACTTATCCTGGATCAGCTGGAAGCGACCGATAGTCTCACCAAACTGTACGCGCTGGTTGGCGTATTTGGCCGCATCTTCGAAGGCGCAGTAGGCCGCGCCATAGTTGGTCAATGCCACCAGGAAACGCTCCGAGTCGAACTCTTCCTTCACACGCAGGAAGCCGTTACCCTCGATACCAAACATGTCTGACTCTTCCAGCTCGACCTCGTCAAACTGCAGCTCACAGCAGCTGTCCATCTTAAGGCCCAGCTTAGGCAGCTTGCTCAGCTTGATGCCGGGCTTGGTCATGTCGACAAACCATTCGGTGAACACAGGTGTTTCGCTGTCGGCATCTTTAGCCATCACCACCACGTAAGGGATACCGGCGGCGCTGGTGATGAAGCACTTGCTACCCGTCAGGTAAACCTTGCCATTACGGCGCTTGTAGGTGGTCAGCAGGCTGCCCACATCTGAACCCGCACTTGGCTCGGTAATGGCCGAGTTCCACATCTGCTTACCTGTGCCGCGCAGCGCCATGATCTTGTCTATCTGATCTTGGTTGCCGTGTCTCAGCACAGTCGCAATGCCTGGCAGTTGATACAGGACATAAGTCGGGGCGCCCAGGCGACCCAGCTCTTCCCAGATTGCCGTGAGGGTTACCATGCCCTCTTCGAATCCACCGTGCTCCTCAGGCAGTAGCAGGCTATCGATACCCATCTCGGCCAGCTCTTTGACAAACCTTTCAGGGTACTGGCTATTTTCATCACACTCGGCAAAATAGCTTTCCCAGTTCTCCTTCGCCATCAGATCGCGAATACCAGAAACGAATAGCTCTTGTTCGTCGGTTAATTTAAAGTCCATCGTATATTCCTATCTTTACGGTTAACGACTGCTTAGGGGAGAAGCTCCAGCCTAAGAAGCCCACTTGTTTTTACGTGCATCTTTTAAGAACGAGATAATCACCAGGATGTTGACAATCACTAGCGGTGCGCCGCCGGCAATAATGGCCGTCTGCAACGGTTTCAACCCACCCAGCGACAGCAGCACGATACCGATAACGCCCACCAACACAGACCAACCCACACGGATCCAAACAGGTGGCTCGTTGTCGGCGTCGGCGCCCTTACAGGTCGACATAGCGAGGGTGTAAGAACAGGCGTTAATCAGGGTCACAGTTGCCAGGAAGCAGAGAATGAAGAAGCCCCACATGGTGATAGTGCTCATGGGTAAGGCAGCCCAGGTCTCAATGATGGCGCGTGGCGCACCATGGTCTTGGATCAGCTGGCCCATGTTGATGATGCTTTCGTGCATCAGGTTAACTGTGTTACTACCCAGGATGGTCCACAGGAACCAGGTAGAAGCGGTTAGACCCAATACCATGGTCAGACACAGCTCACGTACGGTACGACCGCGAGAGATCTTGGCGAGGAAGATACACATCTGAATGCCATACACTACCCACCAGGCCCAGTAGAAAACGGTCCAATCTTGTGGCCAGCTGTCGGCACTGATAGAACTTGTGTAGAACAGCATGCGTGGCAGGTAAGCCAGCATCACACCGACAGATTCGGTGAAGTAGTTGACGGTAAAGCTGGTTGCACCGATTAAGAACACCCAGAACAGCATGATGATGCTCAGGTAGCTACGCAGGTCACTGGCTATTTTGATCCCCTTAGTCAGACCAAATGCCACGCACACGGCGTTAAAGATGATCCACACAGAGATAACAAAGGTATCGACCTCAATAGTACGCTCGATGCCAAACAACCACTGAATACACTCGGTCACCAGCGGCGTCGCCAAACCTAGGCTGGTGCCCATGGCCAGGATTAATGCCACAACATAGATGTTGTCGATGAAGGAACCCAGGATCCCCTTGTGATGCTTGCCCAGTACCGGCTCAAGGGTACCGCTCGGACGAACCACATCCATCTTTTTCACGAACAGGAAGTAACCCAGGGCGACGGTAAAGAAGCCATAGCCCATCCAAGGCAAAGGACCCCAGTGGAAGAGACTATAGGCCACCCCAAGCTCTTTGGCTTGCACCGACATAGACTCGATTTCAAAGGGTGGGTAAGTCAGATAGTAGTACGCCTCTAACGATCCCCAGTAAAGCACTGCGGCCGAGGTACAGGAGGCAAACATCAAGAAGATCCAGCTACCTGTGCTGAACTCGGGTTTTTCCTGCCCCAAGCGGTTGTTTGCATAGGGTCCCCAGACCAGCCACCCCCAACCTATGGCCAGGGCTATCATGTACCACTCGAATGCCCATCCCCAAGAGTGGGTTAGATAATGAAATACATCCTTGATAATTACGTTTGCCGCATCGAGATCCCTTACGGTCAGGTAAGAGAGCAATATGACGGCAATCAGAGAAGGAAAAAAGATTTTAGGTTCAATCGTGACCTTCTTCTTTTTCCCCGCTGCGAGATCAAATCCCATGTTTTTTTCGTTCATCTTAATAGATCTCCCTCTTCATAGGAGGACAATAGGTAAAAGCCAATTTAATTAATATGCTTCGCGTTATTGATAAGCAGGGTTCAATAAACGCTTTTACATAAAATTGATAAGCAGTTTTTATTTTGATTCACCATACAACTTTAAATTCATCATTAAATCTGACTCATTAAAGGCTTAGCAGGCATTTAAATAATACGCGGCAACTTTAATTGTTCAGTGATCGTTATCACGTATAAATAAAATCAAAAAAAACAGCTAGAAAAGCATCAGCCAAGATGATAAACGCATCGTAAACAACTATCGAACCGATCACAAAAAACATGTGCTCGCGATATCAAAGCAGGAATAAAAAGTGATTTACATCATATTAAAACCTAAAGCAAAACCAGGAGAAAGAATAAGAAAACAATAGTTAAAACAACGATATAAACAAAGAAACAGTGATAAAAAAGTCATTTAAAAACATTCAAAACGAATTCTAAAGTTGCTATTAGAAAAACTAAAATGAGACAAATAAGCCACGCTAAACAGGCTATAAGGATATCTTAACCACTTTATTAGCCAAACTTATAACCAGTTTAAAGAAACTAAATAAACACACCGATATTAGCCAGACTAATACATCCGTTAGAAACTCTACCTACAGAAAAAACACATTCAAACCATAAATGTGAAGTGTGTAACATCGAATTAAATATTTCTGATCTTATAATTTCCACACAGTCAATCAACAGAATGGCAAATACAATTCATTTATCGTCTATCTGTAACGACTCAAGGTTTAACTTATTAATATCAAGAGTCGAAAACCCTGACATAAACTAGGCCAGGTTAGTCGACAACATATTAATGTCATCTCGTTATTGATGAGACAGTAAATAAACACTGATAATTTGGAGATATAATGAAAATTATTACCTGCTATAAACTGGTCCCCGAAGAACAAGACATATCGATCAATGGCGACGGCTCAGTAGATACCAGCAAGGCTGCCCCTAAGATCAACCCATTCGATCTCAATGCCGTTGAAGCCGGCGTACAGATTAAGTCTATGGTCGAAGGCAGCCAGCTGACCGCGTTAAGCGTGGGTGGCAAGGCACTGGATAATCCAAAGGCACGCAAAGATATCCTCTCTCGCGGCCCGGATGATCTGACCTTAGTGATCGATGAACAGTTTGAAGCCATGCTCCCCCATCAAACCGCACGTGTGCTTGCTAGCGCAGCGTGCAAATGCGAGTTCGACCTGATCCTTTGTGGTGACGGCTCGGGCGATCTGTTCGCCCAGCAAGTTGGCATGCAATTAGGTGAGCTACTAAATGTCAGCACCATCAATGCCGTCAGCAAGATTGTCTCGGTAACCGAAAACACCCTGACCGTCGAGCGCGCATTGGACGATGAAGTCGAAGTGCTGGAAATCACCCTGCCTGCAGTAGTCTCGGTATCTGCCGACATCAACGAACCTCAGATCCCATCGATGAAGACGATTCTGGCTGCGGCCAAGAAACCCGTTGCCACACTGGACAAAGAAGCGCTTGAATTGGCAGCCCTACCTAAACTGGTCGACGCCATCAGTGTTGTCGCACCTAAACAGGCCGAGCGTGCACAAGTCATCGTCGAAGGTGACGATGAGGCACAAATCGCGGCCTTTGCCGACCATCTACGTAAAGCACTTAACTAATCGAGGGGAATACGATGAGCAAACTGTCAAATGTATGGGTATTTAGTGATATTGCTGCACGTCTACCCGAAACGATCGCTGGTGGTCGCGCGCTGGGCGAAAAAGTATCGGCCTTTATCATCGGCAGCGAAGCCGATATCGCGACCGCCTATTCCTATGGTGCCAGCCATGTCTACTACCTAGGCAACAAGGCCGACACCCAGATGATCGAAGACTTTGCGACAACCATGAGCCAGGCCATCAAGGACGGCGAGAAACCTGCACTCATGCTGCTACCGGCAACCAAGCGTTGCAAGGCGCTGGCGGCAAAACTCAGTGTCCAGCTCGAAGCAGGCCTGATCAACGATGCAACCGAGGTGACACTCGACGATGGCGTAGTGGCCAAACATATGGTATTTGGCGGCCTGGCCATTGGTACAGAACGAATCACCTCACCTATCGCATTAGTAACCCTTGCCAGTGGTGCATTTGAGCCACTGGCGGCTGACACTTCATTAACCGGTGAGGGCGTTTCATTACCCTTTATCGCTCCTAAGCAGGCGATCACCTGCATCGAGCGCCGCGTCAAGCAAGGTAATAGTGTCGATTTAGGGAAAGCTAAACGTGTTATTGCCGTAGGTAGTGGTATCGGCAACCTAAACAATCTGGCTCTAGCTGGCGAACTAGCCACAACCATCCAAGCTGAACTTGGCTGCTCTCGTCCTATCGCCGAGACAGAAAAATGGATGGAACGTGAACGCTATGTGGGCGTATCGGGTGTCATGCTCAAGCCCGACATCTATCTTGCTCTGGGGATCTCCGGACAGATCCAACACATGGTAGGTGCCTTAGGCTCTCAAACCATCCTCGCGGTCAACAAAGATAAGAACGCGCCAATTTTCCAATATGTGGATTACGGCCTGGTGGGCGACATCAATAAAGTACTACCAGCACTTATTCAGGCAATGAAAGCCTAGACTGAACTAGGCAGGTAGCCAAACCTTCTGGCTTGGCTACTTTCCCCCAATAGAAGAAGAGTGACTAGATATGTCAGAAGAAGCATTTGACGCGATCGTCGTTGGTGCCGGACTCGCAGGCTGTGTTGCCGCCTATGTCCTGGCCAAAGAAGGCGCCGATGTATTGGTGATCGAGCGTGGTAATTACGCCGGCAGCAAAAACATGACGGGCGGCCGCCTCTACGCCCATAGCCTGGAGAAGATCATCCCAGGCTTTGCCAAGGAGGCCCCCATAGAACGCAAGGTCACCAAGGAAAAGGTCACCTTCCTGACCGATGATACCGGCGTCACCCTAGACTATCACAACGGCCGCGATCAGAGCCCGGTGCAGGAGTCTTACACTCTGCTGCGCGGTGAGTTTGACCAATGGCTAATGGGCAAGGCCGAAGAGGTGGGCGCGCAATTTATCACCGGCATTCGTGTCGATGAGATCCTCACCCAGGATGGCAAGGTTATCGGCGTCAAAGCCGATGGCGACGAACTCACGGCAAAGGCAGTGATCTTGGCCGAAGGGGTCAACCCAGTGCTGGGCGAACAATTAGGCATGGTGAAACCTAAGGTGAGCGCCGATGCCATGGCGGTTGGCGTGAAGGAGTTGATCGAACTGCCTGAAGCCGTGATCAAAGACAGATTTAACCTGCAGGATGACGAAGGTGCCGCCTGGCTGTTTGCCGGCTCTCCCTCTAACGGCCTGATGGGCGGCGGCTTTATCTATACCAACCGCACCAGCATCTCCTTGGGTATTGTCTGTGGCCTGCATGGCATAGGCGAATCGGATAAGAGCGTACCTCAGATGCTGGAAGACTTTAAGAATCACTCGCTCATCAAGCCGCTCATCGAAGGCGGCAAGCTGCTGGAGTACTCAGGCCACGTGGTGCCCGAGGCAGGCCTGAACATGGTGCCTAAGCTGGTCGATGATGGCGTGCTTATCACGGGTGATGCCGCCGGATTCTGTCTCAACGTCGGCTATACGGTGCGCGGCATGGATCTCGCCATCGCCTCTGGAGAGGCTGCGGCCAAGGCAGTACTCGCGGCGCGCGCCCAGCAAGACTTCTCGGCCCAGGGCCTGAGCAGCTACCAGAGCCTGCTGGAAGAGAGCTTCCTTATGAAGGACATGAAGCTGTACAAGCAGCTCCCCGCCTTCATGGAGACGCCACGCATCTTCAATCAGTATCCAAAGATGGTGGCCGACATCATGCACGAGATGTTCATCATAGACGGCACCCCTGCCCAGCCGCTGCGCAAGACCCTGCTCAAGCACTGTAAAGAGGTGGGTTTCATGAACCTAATCAAAGATGGTTATAAAGGAGTCACATCAATATGACCGAAGCAGTCAATGTCGACGTGAAATTGGGTGTCAATAAGTTCTATGTCGATGAGGGACACCCGCACATCATTTTAAAAGACAATCCCAATATCAAGGAGTATCGCAAGCTGGTAAACGCCTGCCCCGCGGGTCTCTACAAACTGGAGCAAGACGGTAGTGTACGTTTCGACTCCGCCGGTTGCCTGGAGTGCGGCACCTGCAAGTTTCTCTGCGGCGAGACCATTCTAGAGAAGTGGGAGTACCCGAGAGGAACGTTCGGCATCGAATACCGTTACGGGTAACACGATATTAAATGGATTTATATATTTAGAGTCTTTAATCGTTATTATCGCGCCAATAATACCGTCATAAATGTCGACTATTCAGACAGCTGAACATTAAACCCGGCATTATCAATAAAATTTATTTTATTGTGCGCGATAAAAAATAACCAAAACCCTACGCCGATCACGAAGTTATAAATTAACAATTAACAGACTTTAAAATTGAACAAAAAACTTGGTTACATCACTGTTTACAA